>JASHSF010000051.1 GCA_030036955.1 Nitrososphaerales archaeon | reverse complement strand
AAACTCAATGCTTTTGCACGATTAAAAGAGGCTAAAGATTTCATGGCTCTCAATCTAAAGAAAATACAATCGAGCGCCCGCAGGAAATTGAAGCTGCGGGGAAAGATAGAGTTTAGGCAGGTTTCAAGGAATTACGCAACCCTCAACACGACAACAAATGCCCTTACGAACACGCACACTATTTCTTATTCTCACGGAGCTTCGCTTGATCCGGCTGATGTGTACCACGAGCTTTGCAAGGCTAAATTGAATGAGATCGGCTTCACAACCATAGAAAACGCTTCGCTCACCGCGATGAGAGACTGCTGTAAGAACGATCCGAAATACATCAGGGACGCGAATTCGGCTGAAACAATTGTAATTGAAACCTACTCGAACACTCTTCTCTTCAAGACGTTTCCAGAAGAATCAAATGAGCGGAGAACGGAGATGGTGTTGCGATTTGAGTCAAGCGATGCACTGACGAGCTTGCATACCCAGATGGGTTTTTGGGGCACCGCCGCCACTTGCTATTACAGAGAGGCATCGAAAAGAAGCGATGTTGCCTTCCCGGAGCAGTTGGTCGAAAACGCAATAGAGCGGGCTACGGATGCGGATGAAATAAGAAAGGAGTACGACGCAGTAAACTCGCGCCTCGCAGAGCTTCCCGATATTTCCCAAACTGGAGAAAGGATAACGGACGAGCAAAGCGTGAAGATAATTGAAATTATTGTAGAGCTCTTTTCAGCGAAAACGGGACTGGAGTGCTAGTAACTTAATCTGCTGAGCCGCGTTGCCAGATTCCGAGAACATTCCCGGCTGGGTCCTCAAAAAGTGCCACCGTGAGATCTCCTTCAGGATACGGAGATCTGACAATTTTGCCACCGTTCAAGGTAATCTTCTGAATAACATCTTTCAAATGATCCACGTAGATGAACGGTACGATACCTGCCTCGCCCACTGCTAAAAATTTCGGTTCCCAATGTCCGATTACATGCCCGGTGCCATCTTCAAAACTAGCATGCTTTGGCTTCGTTTGCACTTTCCAACCGAACACGGCATGATAGAAATCTGCTGACTTGGCGAAGTCATTGGAGGGAATGCTCAGAAACGAAATTCCGCCGTTTCTGAAAATACGGGATTCGTTATCGGACATGTTAACAGTTTCTACAAGAGTCAGAATATTTCTGAATTTTGCATCTTACTTTATTTCCCGCGAAGCGAGCTTTTCAAGGAACGTCGCCAGCACCTGCGTTCCCTTTTCTCCCTTCTTATCAGCTAGCACGCCGTTAAAGAGCTCGTACACCGTTGCGACGCCGGGAAGCATCACGTTTTCCTCTTCGGCCATGTGCATGATTGATTTGAGATCCTTGTAGAGGTGGGCTGCTTTGAATCCCGGTTCGAAATCCCTTTGAATAATTTTAGGCCCGAGATTTGAAAGGTTCCATGAACCCGCAGCTCCGCTTCCCAGCACTTTGAGGAGCTCGTCGAGATTCAAGCCGAACGTAGAGCCTAGAAGTAAAGATTCCGACGTCGCAAGGGTGTGAATCGCTACGACAACCTGATTGCAGAGCTTCGTTGCCTGTCCCGCGCCGCTCTCACCCATGTAAAATATTGATTTGCCCATAGATTGGAAAACTGGGAGGCACGAATCAAAAACTGACTTCTCTCCCCCGACCATGATGGCGAGCGTTCCATCCCTCGCTCCCTTGTCGCCTCCGCTCACTGGGGCGTCGAGAAATTTTACCTTTTTTTCGGCGAGCGCGCCTGCGATTTTGGTAGCAATCCTAGGAGAATTAGTGCTCATGTCTATAACAGTGAGTCCATCCCTGGCTGCTTCTATTACGCCTCTGGGGCCGAGAAGAACCTGCTCAACGTCGGGTGCATCCGTTACCATGTCAATAACGACGTCTGATCCTTCGGCAACTTCTCTCGGGGACAGGGCCGCAGCAGCGCCGAGTGACGTGAGCTCTTGAATGCTACTCGAGCTCCTATTGTAAACTGTGAGATTGTAACCTCGCTTCATTAAATTTTGAGCCATCGGCTTTCCCATCAAGCCGAGGCCAATGAATCCAATCCTGACTGATTTTGCAATCAACTATATCATTTCTCCGAGCTCACTTTGAGGAAGTACCTTTGGAGATATGAGGATTTCAACCATGGAGCTCTCTTTGCTCTTCTTACGATTCTATCACTTACGGTGAATGATCACAATCACACCGTCAAGGGTAGAGTCTTTCTTTGCGTCTGAAAGCATCGTTATGGGAACCAGCGGACCACAAGAAAACGAGTCTTTTGGAAAAATGCTCTCTAGGCGCTGCGCGGTAATTGGGTTAAAGTTGCCGTTGTAGCTAACTCGGGCTCCTCTTAGCAGCAACCCGGCTCCCAAGGTAGCTAGAAAAACAGCGTCGGAGCCAGAGCCGCACCCAACATCCAGAATTAGTCCATTCCTGGGAGGCAACGCTGTAATCCCAATGTTTTCGATACTCTCCAGAACGGTAAGCCTTGTCCCAATCGGTGGCCAAGAATTCCATTATTACGAGAACCACTCACTACGCTAATAGAATAGCGCGATATAGAACGAACTTCTTTTCATTCGGGACGCGCCCGCCGATGTGAAATTTCTCCCCTATTCTATTTATAC
>JASHSF010000050.1 GCA_030036955.1 Nitrososphaerales archaeon | reverse complement strand
CGGTTCGCGATTCCACTTTAGCGGCCCGAGGGAAGAAATTAGGGCGGTGGCTATCTCGCTTGTATTTTGATACGTTCGTTCAGGAAGTGCGCTGTTGAACCATTCCGCGTCGGATGAAAGCGACTGCGCTAGCTTCACCTTGCTG
Source organism: Nitrososphaerales archaeon (assembly GCA_030036955.1). Classification (GTDB taxonomy): domain Archaea; phylum Thermoproteota; class Nitrososphaeria; order Nitrososphaerales; family CADDZS01; genus JASHOD01. Next base: position 15,642 of record JASHSF010000050.1, on the reverse strand, counting down.
GTAGGAAAGTATCCATTCATGGAATTAGTATCCCAGAGGAGATCGCGTACGCCGTCTGGGAAGCTAACTCCGGACCACCAGGGATTGCACTCACAGCCACACTCTGAACATTTTTGATTCCCCTGTATGTCGCACTGGCAGGCGTGGTCTTCTCGGCCGTGGATACAACCTTCGCCCTGGCAAAAATCGCACATTGCTCGTTTTCCCTGAAATTAGCACTAAAGCAACCGAGTTTAAAACTTCTTTCAACCACGTGCTTTGGAGAAAGCGAGTTCTTATCGCCCTCCGGTAGGCTTATATTAACGACATATCCGATTTAGCGTATATGTCGTCTAGCTCGACTGCCGACGAAACTACGAGCAGATCCGTTTCACGAGGAACTCTCGCCGGGATCGCGAGTCAGACGAGAACTTACTCGCTTTTAATCGTCTTGAGCATTATCTGGGGTCTCGCCTTCGACGCAATAAGCGTAGCAGTCCACCTTCTCTCTCCGGTCAATCTGACTTTACTGCGCTGGTTCATCGCCGGAGCAGGTTACCTCGTAATTCTGCCTTTTGTTGGGAAGACCAAAGTCAAATTCGAATCAAAGGATCTACCCCGACTGCTTCTGATATCATTTGCAAATGTCCCACTGTACCACCTTTCGCTAAATTACGGCGAGACGAGCGTCTCAGCTGGCGTCGCCGGACTTCTCGTCGCACTGGGACCAATCTTCATCGCGCTACTCTCACGAATCTCTCTAAAAGAAAAGATTGGAAGGCAGCTGGGCATAGCCCTCGTTGTTGCAACCATTGGAGCGATCCTTCTGTCTGTTTCTCAGCTCAGCGGCCCGACAGGATCTATGATTGGAATCCTCGAAGTTATAACCACAGCCATTGCCTACGCAATCTTTGCAGTTTTTTCAAAACCACTTGTAACAAAATATGGGGCGCTCCCAATCGCAATCCGAGCAGGCACAATTGGGACCGTTATGCTGCTTCCCCTTCTCTCGCAAAGCTTCATCGTTCAGGTGTCAGCTCTGCCTGCTACCGGCTGGCTTGCCGTTTTGTATCTCAGTATAATTAGCACGGTGCTCGGTTACTGCATGTTTTACATTCTCATAAGCCGCGGCGCAGTCATCAGACTTTCCATTCAGCTTTACTTGATTCCGATAATCGCAGTTATCGGCGGAGCATTGTTATTAGGGCAGCAAATTACTGTTTACACGGTGATAGGCGGGGCGATCCTTCTCTTTGCAATCGCTCTCGCGACACGCTCGCAGAAGAAGTGATTCTCTTGAGAGAAGACAAAGTGAGTCAGGGGGTAGCCGAGCTTGCCAGTATATTCTCTGACTCAACAAGGGTCAGGATTGTTACGCTACTCATGCAAGAAAACGAAGGTCTCTCCACTTTGGACATTTGCACAAGACTCGATCTTCCGCAACCGAAGGTATCGTCCCACTTGTCACTTCTTCTTTCGCACGGCGCAGTTTCAGTCGCAAGAAGGGGCAGGCAGAGGATCTACTCGCTGAGTTCGGCCAAAGTTGCTTATGTTCTCGAGGATCTCGTGAGTCTTTTTGCCCCGAAAAAGAGGATTGCGCTTGTTGCGGGAAATTCGACTCCTCCAGATGCAAATTCCGAGATCAGGCAGTGTCGCACGTGCTACGATCACCTTGCTGGCGTCGCTGGAGTCGAGCTGCTGCAGCAAATGCTTTCAGCCGGTTGGCTTGCGAGGGATACTAACCGAGACTCGAAACCGACTTATCGTCTGACGAGACTCGGCACTAAATCGCTTTCAAGTAGAGAAGTAGATCTCGACTCGGCTCTCAGGTCGAGCCGAATCTTCGCTTACGGGTGCCTAGACTGGACAGAGAATCAACCACACCTTGGGGGGTCGCTAGGAAACGCCATCCTGAATTCCATTTTTTCGCGCGGCCTCGTTCAAAGAAAAACGGGAACCCGTGCCCTCAAAATCCTAAAACCAATTTCATCGTGGGTGAGAGAAGCCTCCGTACCTGAGCTCAAGGCAAGATCTAGCTAATTGTAAGCAACTCGACGCTCATACTAGACTTATCCCCCAGTGCTATCGCACGGAAGTTCGAACAGGTGGTCTCACAGAGTGTTGTGGTACGAATTAGTCATTTTTGTGAATCGTGGCTCTGAATTTGAAATTCAAGATCGTAAATAGCGACACTTGAGATATGTAACTTGAAATCTGAATTAAGGAACGCTGTCCGCTGTTAATTCTCAATGATCCAGTAGTGCAGTTATATCTACTGGAAATCTGTAAATGCGCAAAGGGATTGCCTTGGGCGTTGCCCAGAAATTTGAAAAAGACGGAGTACCATAAACGTATGGCAACTACCTTTTCGGTTGCTATCGCGCTCTGCATCATCGTTTCTGGACTAATTGGATCCGGCTTCAATCTGAGCTTGAGATCACAATTTGAAACTGGTTCAGGATTATTGGCACCTAGTTCCTCCAACCAAACGGCGAGCTGGAGCTTTGCTTGGAATAGTGGCCTTGAGGGCAACTGTTCGGGTGCTTCCCCGACGGGAACGCTGTACATCTATAGCAGCAATGAGATTACAAAAATAGGCCCGAGCGGGCAGGAATGGACTGTTTCTCTTCCGTCAGGGTATTCCCTATTGCCGAACCCAGTCGATAACCCATCCTGCACCGTGGCCCCGGCGGGAAACGTGTACTTTTTTGCTGGCAATTTGAATTCGCGAAGCGTCTTTGCCCTGAATTCTCAAGGAGATCTGCAGTGGGTTTTCACTCCCGGTGGTATGACCCTGGAGGGCATTTCTTCCGAGACGAGTTCCGGCGACATTTACCTTACAGGATTTGCTTCTTGCAACTGCAATCAGATATTGATGGCTTTGAACCCAGAAGGGGTACAGCTGTGGAACGTGACTGAACCTCTGAGCCAGTACGGTATTGGCGAAAGCTGGCTTGCGCCTATTCTCTCTCCCAACGGTACAATATTTGTCTCGATTTTTGGTTATCACGGTGGAACAGGCATGTTTGTTCTTGACCCGAACGGCACCACGTACTGGTCCTATGTATTCGAGACCGAAAATCGCACTTTAGGCCCTGTATTTGCTTCGAACGGAAATGCGTATGTGTGGGACGGCAGTGCTCTCTTTGCGTTCGCGCAAAACGGATCAATCGATTGGCAAACAAATCTAAAGACGGATCTGGGGGGAGAGTTTCCCGGTCAAATACTGATCAATTCAAACGACAGTTTGCTCGTGAACATGGAATATCCCAGTACTATCGTCGCATTCAATTCAACTACTGGAGCTCAAATTTGGAATACAACCTTGAGCTCGAGTCTAGTTCATCTCAGCTGGCTGCTGGGCGTTGCACCCGGAGGCAATATCTTTGTTCAGCAATTCATGTACAATAACGGGGTAATCATGAATGGCTCATCTCTACTGGGATTTTCGGCTAACGGAAGCAACATATGGTCGCTTCCAACGAACCTCTTGCCGCCGGTGACAACTGTCGGACAAAATTTTCTTGTCGACGGTAGTGGCGACGCGCTTGTCGATGCCGTGAACAGTACTATCTGCTTCATAAACAGCAACGGCTCGCAAGTCTGGCAATCACCTCTTCCGGAAGAGATCCCTATTACCGGGATTGATGATGGCTCGCCGATTTACATTTGGCAATCCGGCACGAATGATAGCATCGTCTCTGCGATCGACGCCCAGGCTTATTCCCCTATGTTGACAACTTCGATCTTAACTCTAGTCGCTGCGACCACAAGTCAGCTCACTGTCAGCAGTACAACAACATACCCCGAGACCTCGATCCAAACTTCCAACACAACTACCGCGCATATTGCTGTGGGCGGAATTGACTGGACTGTCATTGATACCGGAGTCTTGGTGCTAACTGTTATTCTCGTAGTTGCTGCCCTAGTAATTGCGCTAAGGCGCCGCTAGCAAGCACCATGAAACTGACGCCAGAGATATAATTTAGATTCGTTCAGCCTATACCGCTGCGTCAGAACGGCATGATTTTCGAATCTGTACTGCAGTCACTGTTTCCGAGTTCATAACCATTAATTTACCAAAGACACTATCGAGTTTAGGATGCCACTATTCCAGATACTATTTCTTGGTGTAGCGCAGGCAATCGCTTCTTAAAAAATAGAGTGAGTACTAGCTAAAACTTGAATTTCAACCCAATCAATAAGACAAAGACGAGTGATGATAACGATGCTCCGAGCGACTCTCAAGCTCCGCAAAATAACGATCTTGCAGGAGACGACGCATACTCCACTTCAGTTATCGACAACTCTTCACTTGAGAAGAAGAATGAAGTGGCTCCGAAAGATAAATCGGGCCTCTTCGGCAAGCAGGACGATAAGCCGATAGTAGGTCCCCTCGTTGGTTCTTCTATTCCAAAGAATTACAGAGTCATCGAAAGATACACGCTTGCCCCGCCATTTGCTTACGCGGTGATCGCAGAAGACCCTGAGAACAGGATCCCAGCTTACTTTGTGGACGAGCTCGAACTCACTATTAGAGAAAAGATTCTCTACAGCAAGATTGTCTCAACCCTCCAGCTTGAGCTCAAAGCGCCCCGCGAAGAAGTCGATCCGAAGAAATACTTCAGCGAGCAGGCTGCAGTCATAGTAAAGAGGTACAGGCTCACCCAGGACAAGAACGTCCCCGTATCTTGGGCCAAGATTCTCTACTACGCCGAGCGAGACATGGTCGGCTTCGGCGCGATAGACCCCTTCATGAAAGACTCTGCGATCGAAGACATTTCAGTCGACGGGGTCAGCAAGCCGCTCTTCGTATACCACAGAAAATACGAAAGCCTTGCCACGAACATCAAGTTTGACACAGAAGAGTCGCTCGACGACATGATCGTCCGACTCGTACACATGTCAGGCAAGCACGTTAGCACAGCATTCCCGATTGTCGACGCAACTCTTCCAGGAAGGCACAGGCTCGCAGCAACCTTCCGAAAAGAAGTCTCACCACTTGGCTCTACGATGACGATCAGGAAGTTTAGGGCAGACCCAATCACAATTACCGACCTCATCAACTTCGGTGTGCTCGACTTCTCGATGGCAGCTTATGCTTGGCTTTTAATCGAGAGCAGGGCTACTGCTATAGTCGTGGGAGCAACGGCGTCAGGAAAAACGACGTTCCTCAACGCGCTGCTGTCCATGCTCAACCCCAACTCTAAGATAGTCACGATCGAGGAAGTTCAGGAAATCAACATCAACCACAAGAACTGGGCTCCACTGATTTCGAGGCTCAGTTACGGTATTACGGAAGAGAGCATCGGAGAAATCTCCGTCTTCCATCTCGTCAAGGCGGCCATGAGAATGCGTCCAGATATTCTCGTCGTGGGAGAAGTTAGAGGTGAAGAAGCCTACGCGCTCTTTCAAGCTATCTCAACTGGTCACGGAGGTCTTGCAACGCTCCACGCAGAAGACGCTGGCTCTGCAATACAGAGGCTCACGTCGAAACCGATGGACGTCGCGCCAGCCTACCTTTCGTTTCTCGATCTCGTATTCTCTGTAAGACGCGTCGCCATTCCCAACAGGAGTGATCCAGGTTCTCCAAAGATCGTTAGACGCGTTATTTCACTTGATGAAGTCATCGACGCCGCTCGCTGGACTCAAACTTTCGCCTGGAACCCAATTACTGACAAATTCGAAGACTACATGGACAGGAGCGTGAAGCTGCGGAAGTTCGCAAAGGACCACGGCAAGAGCTTCGAGGATGTCAAGCAGGAAATTAGCAACAGGGTTGCTGTCCTGAAATGGCTCCAGACCAGGAACATCAGGAACTTTGTCGAAGTAGGCGACATATTCTCGCAATACCACAGCGACCCTGAAAGCGTGCTTGCGAAGATAAAGCAGGACGGCACGACTAAAATGAGCCGCCCCCAGGTACCTGTCTTGGGTGTCCCTCCGATTGAACCGACGATAAAATCGCAAAGTACTACCGTACGCAAAGAATGAAAATAATCGGCAAGGAAAATTATTTTGGAAAAAGACGAAAACTCAAAAGACGATCTGGGTAGCCCGATCGATTCTCCGGAAGAAGACGATATGTCGTCGCAAAGTGAATTCGAAAATGACTTCAGGAGCGAGCCCGAGATGGATTCTGAGGAAGAAACATCGATTCAGTCGAGCGGGGGAAGTCAAGTTTCCGTTTTCCAGCAACCACCACCACCTCCACCGTCGCCTCCGGGAAAGAAGAAAGGAGACAAGAAGAAAAATCAGAAGGACGGCGACGAAGAAGATGAGTTTGGCTTTCGCAAAGTTCGCAGTGACAAGCAAACATTCAATGAAAAGCTGATCAGCTTTGCCCTAAGGACCACAAGGCCCTTTTGCCGCATGCTCGCGGACCGGATGCCGAAGCTCCAGGACGACATTCTGAAATCAAACCTCAATCTTTCCCCCGAAGGGATCATCGCAGTTTCGCTTCTTTTCACCTACATTGCTGCTCCTTTCGTATTTTTTGGCGCATATGAGCTTGCAGCCTTGGGCTTTGTACTTGAAGCAATATTCGTGCCGTTCGCGGTCGCCCTTCCGCTAGTTATTGGAATTTCTCTGCCGAAAGTTAGCGCCTCTTCCAGAGCTTCAGCGATTGAAAACGAAATCCCCTTCGTGGTAGGGTACATCAGCGTTCTTGCTGGCGGAGGAATCTCGCCATTTGTCACTTTGAAGAGGCTCGCCAAAGCAGAGAAGATCTTCCCTGCCTGCTCCAAAGAAGCAAAGAGGGTCCTACTGCTAATAGAAGTCTTTGGACTCGACTCAATTTCCGCTCTAGAGCGCGCCGCAAAGAATTCTCCAAACAAGCAATGGTCGGATCTTCTGGGAGGTTACACGGCGGTTCTGAGAACTGGAGGAGACGCTTCCACATACCTGGAATCTAAGCTCAGGGATGTTTTCACCTACAGGGAGCAAAAGATCAAGCAAGGTTCAGAATTCGTGGGTATGATGGCTGAAGCGTACATCATAGTCACGGTCGTCATGGGAGTTGCACTTTACACGCTATTTGCGACTCAGAATCTGATGTCCTCGGGCGTCACGAGCGTAAACCCAACTATGATTTTGATGTTCGCAGGACTCTGTGTGCCAATCATTTCTATAGTCTTCATCGTCGTTCTCGGCAGCTCGCAAGTGAGAGAGCCCTACTCATTCGACAAGCCACTGTACGTCCTGCTTGCCTGCTCGCCGCTTGCAGCAATTTTCTACTTCCTTCCGCTCGGACTTCCAGTTTACATGTCTCTCGGGATTGGTCTCATCCTCACGAGCACACCTGCGGCAATCATCCAGCACGACTATGTCGCGAAAAAGAGTGCAGTTGAAGCAAAACTCCCAAACTTTCTGCGTGATATTTCCGAGGTCAGAAGGACTGGTCTCGCTCCCGAGAAAACAATTGAGCAGCTCGCCGATCGCGATTACGGAGGCCTTGCCCCCCACGTCAGAAAAATCTCAACACAGCTCGCGTGGGGTGTTCCTATTAGACAAGTGCTCCAGGACTTCTCAAACGAAGTGCAAAGCTGGGTAACGCGTGTCATCGCATTTCTGTTGCTCGAAGTCGTGGACGTTGGAGGGGGCTCTCCGAAAATGTTCATCGACCTCGCAGACTTTTGTGAAAAGAACGCGCAGCTAGACAGGCAGAGAAGATCCGAAGTTCGGCCGTACGTCATCATTCCTTACATCGGCGCAATACTGATGGTCGCGACAACGGCAATGATGGTTTACTTTGTAAACGCCAGCTCACTAAATCCACAGAGCCTCGGGATTGCAGCTGGTCAGACATCCTTTGGAGCGGGTGCAGGACTACCCACGGCTCAAGTCGCTGGGCAGCTCGCAACCTTGCTTCTTACGGCTTCATTCTTCCAATCTTGGATAATGGGCTTTGTCGCAGGAAAGATGGGAGAGGGCAGCGTCGCGGACGGCTTCAAGCATGCAACCTTGCTCGTTGTCATCGGAATGATAACTGTCGTAGCAGCTCAAGTCCTGTTCAAGCTCTAGTCAGCGCCCGGCGTTTCCGGACCTGGCTCATAGAAGACGACCGTGCAAGCCGAAATAACTTGATCCGAAGCAAGCGGTCCAAAGAACTCTCGTTTTTGCAAGGTCAACAACAAGAGCACTGTGATAGCAGGGTGGTTTGGCAGATTGATGCCCCTTACTAGGCTGCAATGAAGATCTTCACGAATTTATTGCTCTCACCGACAGAACAAAAAAGATTAACGATCAAGTCAGACTGACCTTAAGAGGTCAATAGACTTGGGCTCTCCTTACGAATTTTCACAAACTGCCGAGGTTACGCTGAGCAGCGATATGTAACTTTAGAGATTAAGCTTGGATTTCGTTCGAGAGCACTCTTCTCACATGCGCTCTCTTGAGCAGGGCGGGTGAAGGATAGGGAACTTCTATTGTCCCGGCGAGCATGAAGATCACTGCGTAAACCTGCTGGTAAATCCGTGTAAACACGTAGGGAACGTTCGTCTCGGGATCTGCCGAGAGCATCTGCTCGATAACTTCAGCTGACCCGTTGATGGTCGCGGAACCGTCCACGGTAAACTTTGCAATTGCAGGTTCCGTATCCATAATCATCTGGAAATTTAACTTCACGCCTTCATCGTTTCTTTCGGCCTCTTCCATATTTACACCAAAATTGAATATAACGGGAGTGTCGCCGGTTGCACTTTCATCGCTCTTAAGAGAAGACACGCTACGGATCTTGGTAACGACTTTAGCGCTCTCTTGTGCCATTATTAACTACCTGAATCTATCTTTCGATCCTTATCTAGTTGCTGAAACTGCTGGGTAAGTCTGTCCAGTGTATCAGGATACGATAAAAGTTATCTAAAGACTTGTGGACTCTGAATTCATATCTAGAGTCCGCAATTACTAATATTTCAAAAATGGAAATACCTAGTTGCGTCTCATCCTAATTTGTCTTCTTCCTCTACAGCTGACCCTCCCCAGCGAAAAGGTCAGAAAGAGCAGCTAGTTTCAAACGCTCAGGGCAGCGGCGTCAGGCTCAACATTTCGATATCGAAGTCAAAGCAAGCGGAGCGACCTGAGCTCGCATCGAAATACGACTTTCGTAATTACCAGCTTTCGCCGACCCACGTTTTTCCGGAAAAATTTCGAGCACTCATACCCCGCAACACTCCGGCGTACATCGAGCACGGAGAGAAATACGTCGAGCGAATTACAAGAGCTTTGTATCACTTCAAGCAGTGTGCCCTAATAGGTCCCTCCGGCACAGGGAAAACGCACATTGTGTACCTGGTAGCTGAGCTTCAGGAGCTACCCCTGTGGGAAATTAATTGCGGTCTCCAGACCTCCGTTTATGATATGTTCGGAAGGTACGTCGGCCTAGGTAAGGAAAACTGGATTGACGGCCAAATTACATCTTGGTGCAGAAATGGCGGCATCCTCTACCTCGATGAGGCTAACATGATGCGCCAGGACGTAGCGACGCGGCTAAATCCATTGCTCGATACTAGAGGCCATCTGATCCTTACAGAAAAAGACAGCGAGATCATTTCTCGGGGAAGTGACAGCTACGTGATAATCAGCTTGAACCCCTATTCATCTGAATTCGCCGGTACAAAGCCCCTTAATGTGGCTTTCAGGAGGAGGATGTCCGTGTGGATTGACTTTGATTATTTGAGCGTTGGCAACAGAGTTTCTGACGAGGAAATAGCTCTCGTGGAACAAAAAGGACACGTCCCGATCGAAATTGCAACGGGCATTGTAAGGGTTGGTGCAGAGCTGAGGCGGCTTTACAAATCTAACGAAATTCCCTACGGTCCTTCACTTGGAGATTTAGTAAATTGGGCAATTCTCGTTGCCGATGGAATTGGCACTGACACGGCAGCCGAAGAAACGATTATCGCGATGACCTCGGACAACTCCGAGATCCAGGAAACCGTTCGCAGAATCGTCCAGATGGTCTTTGGAAATAGCTCGTCTGCAACGAAAGCTTCAGCGCCCGCGGAAATAATTGCCCCTCCCTCGAGGAAAGAGACGATAGAACAAGTCCCGAGCCAGACAAGTGAATCCTCCGCTCCCAAGAAGAAAATTTCATTCAAAAGTTCATTCGGAATGAGATCGGATTCAGAGGACCCGAATTAGGGAAAGGCGCGATATCCAGGTTGCTTAGACTCACGGACTTTTCCTGTGGTTGATGGCAACCCTTGGATATTCTCGATTACAGCTGGTCTACAGTCCAGTTTATCACAAATAAATCTCCCGGCTTAATCAAAGTCATTGTCGATGAGGGCGACTACCCGCAACTCGAAAAGGATGAATTGGGACCAGTAATTCGCCTAAGCTCGCCCGTCATGAAGGGCGAAAATACATTTGCTCTTTACGGAATGCACTTTGATAACGACGAAAGGGGCAGAACTGCCCTATGGCGGTTGTTTCGAGCTTCGGTTCTTCACCTCTCTCTGCACGCCTTTGCCAGCAATTTCGAAATCTATGAAAAAGCGCTTTTAAACGAAAACGTGAACAACGCAACCTTTGCGATGTCGCTAGCAGAGGACTATGCTCTTAGGGCAGTGATGCGAACTTTGTGGCCAGCTCTGGTCGTCGAGACGGCTGAAGCTAACCACCAGATCCATCGCTGTATGAAAATCCCTTCGAGAGACGTCGATCTTGCAACAAGGGTTGCAGCAAATTTGCTCTCTTACACTCTTGCGGGAAAGAAAGTTTCGTCGCTCGGCAGCGATTTGAGCCATCAGGTATCAGTAGTACACTCGGAACTCGTGGAGTATTCTCAAAAGTTTCAGAGACTTTACGGCTTGGAATTTGCAAACGACTCCGAGGGAGCTGTCGATCTCAAGCTTGAAGCGGCAAATTCAGTCATCAAGTTTTTCAGCGACAATAACCTTAGCCTAAATTACATTCCCACGGTGCCATACACTGAGCACTACTCTTCCCAGCCGGGAATGAGAGATGCTGTCTTCGGCGATCCCTCGCCCAGCGGTAGTGCAAATAATTTTGCAGCCAGTACCCTTGAAAACGCGCTGGCCGAACTTTCAGCTAGTGCAACGGGTCAAAATTTGATTGATCTTGATTCTGCTATCAGGGCGGAAGCTGCCGCGGTCCTCGCCTCCTGGGAATACAGCCTCATCCAAAAGAAACGCCTGACGGAGCTTTATAGAAAATCCGAAGTCACCCACTTTGAGTCCTTTGGCTTTCCGAGCGAAGACTTTGCAGAGTTTGTGAGAATCAGAACAAGACTGATGGGCAGAATCCGCTGCGCAGAAGACCTCCTTCGCGTGGCAAAGACTTCGATTGACGAGTTGACCAGTCAAGAATACGGTTTCCCGGATATTCCTCTTGCCATTCAGGCCGTGGCCTCGAAATCCGGTCGAAATGACGTCTTCGTTCGCGAGGAGACTATCGCCAAGAAAGAAAGCTGGGCGATCCTAATCGACTCTAGCAAGAGTCTTGAAAAGATCATCTGCACCGTGCGCGACGCGGCAGTTTCGCTCGCAGAGATCGCAAATGGCATGTTGCAGAGCTACGACTCTTGGGCTTGCTACACCTTTAATCAGGACTTTGATATAATCAAAGATTTTTCGGAACCTTATTCGCACAACGTAAGAGCCAGGATAGGGGGCCTCGGAACAGGCCTCAAGACCTACCTGCCCGATGCGATTCGCCTTGCAGCTTCGAGGCTGCAGAAGACGCAAAGCGATTTCAAAGTTATTCTCGTCATCTCGGACGGTTACCCCCAGGGTTATGAGGGAATTGAAAAAGACTTGCTGAAGGCGGTTGAAGAGGTTAAGAGAAAAGGGATTTCGCTCGCCGGTATAGGAATCGAGAGTAGCGCGATCTCAAAATATTTCAGGACAACTTGCGTTGCCCATGACGCTTACGAGTTGATGAAGGATTTCGTAAACTCATACTACTCGCTCTTAGCTGCGGCGATCTAGCTCAATTAGGTGGTGCTGGAGATCTCTCGTGGACACTCAGCAGACCGAACTATAGTTCGTGGCTATCGTACGCGCATCGGCTCTATAGCGAATTCTGTTACGAATGCAAACCTTGCACGCTTGTCTCGAGATTCGAGAGAAGGTAAAATTTGTCTCGGTATTCCGTCCTTGAACACAACGGAGAGCATCTGATTCGATCTCAAGCCGCGCGAAGGTAGCTCCGCCAGAAACTTTCTTGCCGTTTGAAGGCTCGCAACTTTAGATTTTAGGGCTTCGACGATCTTGAAAAGTGACTCCGTTCTCTTTGCCGTAACTTGGGCCGGTTGCCCTGTTGCGATCTTTAGCGAAAAATCTTGATAGTCCAGCACAGTCCAGCCTTTCTGCTCTTCCTCGAGCTTGCTCCTTGCAACCTTCTTGTTATCACCTGAGGGCTGCGACTTGAGGAAACCAAAGCCGCCGCTGTTCTTTTTCTGCTCAGGCGGCTTCTGATTACTCTCCTGATACTGCTGGGAAGGACCGTTACCAAGTGTCTCACGCAAGATTCCTCCGAGCAGGTCGCTATAGCGCTCTATCGCTCTCGTGTGAATTTCAATAGACTCGTCGATTGCGCTGAGGAGATCATCGAGATTCTCGAAAGTAACCATGCTCGGAGAGAGCTGCAGGTCTCTGCTCAATTGATCCCTTTCCCGATCCCTTTCCTATTTATCCGAGCAAGCGACCTTCCACTTAGTGAGTCTTGGGACGCGCTGTGCGCTCTTGCGATTCATCTGAAACTTTGGATAGTTCTTTCGCAACGCGCTCAAGAATGCTTGCTCTTAAACCCGTGATCTGCCTTTTCTCTGAGAGAGTTCGCTTTACCTCGGGTACGGCGAGTGTTAGAATCTTTAGAAGAGTCTCGCTGCTTATGGACTCAAGGGGCTTTGATTGGACAGTTCCGCTCGAATAAAATATACAAATGTCCCCCTGTGCTGTTAGCACAGCTTTGTCAATGTCCGCTCTGCCGCTCCAGGCATCTTTCACGTTGTATGAAGTGCCGAGCGCCGCGATGATTCGCTTGAATTGGGTAACTGCTTCGGCGGAATAAGTCCTCTCAATTTCTATCAACTCAATCATCTGGTGTGATTCTTCTTGCAGCGTTTTGATTAATTGATCAATGTCTGAATCGTCTGAAGCCTTCTTTTGCGCATTCTTTCCTTGTATCTGGAGTTCAGTGGACAAATTAGTTTTCGAATACTGCTATCTCTCGATGCCGATATTACAGCTTATGAATTTCAGATACTGATAGGTGCTCGGCTAAAATTAAGAGTGCCGTCACCAGCAATACGATTCCTCCGTGACAGATGGAATATAGCAAACGACTTTTTCAAGTAAAGTATACAGGAGATCAAGAACCCGCATTTGGAACAAGAATATTTGAGCGACTCTTACATGAAGCAAGACCAAGTAGTCGTCCGTCCACAGCCGCAGCAACAGCAACTCAACCGCAGGTCGCGCATGGAAACGTATTGCGATATTCTTCGCGCGATTGGTGCAGGAGCGCAAAAGCCGACCCACATCATGTACAAAGCAAACCTATCGTGGACCGTGATGCAGACATACATCAAGGCGCTCGAATCTCAGAATCTTATCACCACAGTTGACGAGGAGGGAAGGAAGGTATACCGCCTAACTGAGAAGGGTTATCAGCTGCTTACTCAGTTCATGTCCATCCGCGACGATCTCAATCTGGCTCCCGAGTAAACTCGAGAGCTCCTCGCGACCTTTTTCTCTGACGAAACTGTTCACTCTTTCGTTTCACGGAAGAGATTCTTTGATCAGGATCATATCCGTTTCTCATCAGCATTATCTCCAATGGCAGTTGTTTCTCGATACCGCCGGAGCGCGCGTACGAATTAGGACAATAGTACCATAAACTCACACGAATTAAATAGAAAGCCTCCCATCTCAATGCATTACTCAACTCGGAAATAAATCGAGATCGGGAAAAACGGTAAAAATGATATCACAAACTAGCACAGAGCAACTATCGGAGAACGAAGGAAGCCTAGAGCAGAAAATCCCAGTTGCAAGCGAGACTCTCGCAGGACGGTCGAGTCGCACTCAGGAAGTTGATCCAGCGTCTAAAATTATTGCGCGCGAGCTGGTCGATTTGGAGATTCTCTACTTCTTGAGCCTCGGACCCAAGAGCGGATACGAGCTCAAGAAGAACTTGATGAAGATCTTCGGCCTCAATCTGAGCTACGGAACATTATACCCACATCTTCACGCTCTCGAGAAGGCAGATCTTATAGCCGGGTCCTGGAAGGTGCAAGATGAAAACCAGCCTCTAAGGAAAAGAGTGTACGGCTTAACTTCGCAAGGAATTGAAAGACTCGGGCGCAGCATAACCACTCTTTCAAAAATTGCTCTTACGATACAGTTCAATACTTCAAAACTCAATCTCAATCCAAAGACCCCTGGTGAAATTGAGCGCACTGCAAAGATAACTGAAACAGCAAAGGAACTCTTCACGGTGCAGGGTTACACCGCCGTGATCGGTGCAAAGCTCAAAGGCGCATCCGGAATCGAGCACACGACCGACGTAGCTGCGACTAACGGCGCGGGCAAGGAAAGAGTGCTGATCAAGATATCCACGGGGAGCACAATAGCCGACATTTTGCGAACGAGCGTGATGTCGAGTGACCTAAAAGCGACGGAAACTATAATCATAGCAACTGGCGAAACGACCGAAGAAGCGATCCGCCTTGCTAAATCCTGCGGGATTACTCTCTATTCTTGCAGGGACGAAGCAGAAGTCGCGGCGAACCTCACTCCTGACTTGGTCGCAAAGCGCAGCTCGGAAAAAGCGCAGCCGAAAGTCGTTGCCTAACTACTGCATGCTGACCCTGACGTTCCTGTACGTCCAGTAAGCCACGAAGAACATCACGACAGTCTCCGAAATAAGGAGAGAGATTTCTAGTGGCGCTGCGAGTGATCCAATAAATCGCGAGAAGGTGAATACCCGGAGCATATTTGCCTGGGGCACGAGTCCAGCCCTTATTCCGTCGGTGACGTAAGTGAGTGGATTCATATACGAAATTATTTGCAACGGAAGGGGCGTAGCACTGGTTATTGGGTAGTAGGCGTTGCTGATGAAGCTGATTACGAAAATTATCAGGATCTGGATCGAGCTGTACGTCTGATTTGAGTCAACCTTCGCCGCGACGAATAGCATAAGCGAGCAAAAGAATATTCCACCCACGATAAGCGTCAAGAGTATCAATCCCATTCCGAGGAGCGAGACGGTGAACACGCCTCCGAGGCCGAAGCCGAGAATTATTAGGGCAAATGAGCCCGCAAGCGACGCAGAAACCGTTGCAATGATCATTCCGAAGAGATATTCCGTCCTGGTAAAGGGGCCAGACAATAACTGAGCGAACATGCCGAATCTGCGGTCACCCCACAGCATGCTTCCTCCGACCGTCCCGGCCATGACTGTTTCGAATGCAAGGATTCCACCGGCGAGAAAGGACTGGTAGCTGAACGTGTACCCTCCGATTTCGAATTTTGGCACGATGCTCACAAACATCGAACCCATGAATACGAGATACATTGCTGGGAGCCCAAGTATAATGACTAGAGAACCGGGATCCGTGTTGACTCTGAGGTTTCTCCAGGCGAGTCTCACAGAATTAGGAATTGCTGCCAAGAAAACGTTCTCTCCTGTTAGGCG
>JASHSF010000049.1 GCA_030036955.1 Nitrososphaerales archaeon | reverse complement strand
AACTATTGATCTGAATCCTTTCCTTTCCAAGTGAATACTTTCTCTGGCACGAACTCTGCGATGATATCAGTAGTCCAGCCGTATTTCTCCTTCTCTGCCTCAAATGCCTTCGTTGCCTCAGCACTTTTGCTGTCGAGAAAGTGTGCAACTCCTTGGAATATGACTTGGCGCTTCCAACCATCAGCGATCATTATCGTAATTGCAGGGTTATGCTTGAGGTTCTTGTAGCGGGCTGTAGCCCTGTCAACTCCCAAATAGATTGAATCGTCGACAGCAACAAGATCTATGGGGGAGAGATGGGGTTTTCCTTCTGGTTTCACCGTTGCACCGAGGATCAAGACGTGTGTATTAGCTAGTTCAAGAACCTCTTTGGCGGTCAGGGGATTCTGACCATACACTTCCCTGGAATGAGGGCTCGCTTGTGCTAATGTCTTCTCCATTACGGAGCGCAAGTCAACCAAGAATATCACTTAGCTGGCCCGGTTCAGTTATTGGGTTCCGGTGTTCGTTCATACTATCCAAGAATGGGATTTGTAGTAAATATGACTATG
The DNA here is from genome assembly GCA_030036955.1 of Nitrososphaerales archaeon. GTDB lineage: Archaea > Thermoproteota > Nitrososphaeria > Nitrososphaerales > CADDZS01 > JASHOD01. The sequence goes on along the minus strand of JASHSF010000049.1, from coordinate 9,948 downwards.
GAAGCATAAGTTTATGTCGCGTAATGAAGCTCGCCAAGCATCACAGCTTTTGACTTCCACAGGCGAACCCTCACTTGACAATCTACTTGGGGGTAGTGGATACCCGGATAAGTCAGCCGTCTTAATCGCTGGCGGAGCTGGCAGCGGAAAGGAAATTCTAGGTTACAGATTTATCCAGTCAGGGCTTCGACTAGGTGATTTTTGTCTGTACGTGACGAGGTCTTCTGTTCGAGAAGTACTCGAAGATGCTAAGGGGTCAGGGTTCGAGTTCCAAAACGGCCTTCTCTTTTGGATTTCGAGTGAAGGAGGACAGGTAAAGTATGAGCCCAGTGACCTAATCAAATTGTCTTTCAGGATCAAGGAGGTCTTGAAGAAGAATAGCGAACGCAAAACTAGAATCGTGCTCGACGTTTGCTCTCCGCTCCTGATGCTTTATCCGCCTGATACAATCTACAAGTTTCTGGATCAACTCTTTGCAGATGTAAAGCAATACGACGCAATATTGCTCGCCACATTTGAAGAAGGGATGCATCCTCAAAATGTTCTTGCCGCGATGCAGCAGCTCTTTGATGGCGTCATCGAGTTTAGACTAACGGGTAAAGGAGAGAATCAATTTTATGTAAAGAAGATGAGAGGAATCAAGTTGCAGTCCGTTGCAACGAAACAAGTGCCTGCCTATGCACAAGGGAATGTGCAGCTGGAGGAAATACAAACCCGCCTAGACAGACACCGCATCGCCATTCTCCCATTCGCAAATATCAGTCCAGATCCTAACGATGTGTACTTCGCTGATGGCATAACGGAGGAGCTTATTGCCACAATTTCCAAAATTCGGGAGCTGCAGGTAATTGCAAGGACTTCTGTAATTCGGTACAAAGACGAAAAGAAAAGTGCAAATGAAATTGGCAACGAGCTGAAGGTCGGTTGCTTGCTCGAAGGGAGCGTTCGCAAAGCAGGAGAAAAATTGCGAATCACAGTGCAGTTAATCGACTCACAAACAAGCGACCACCTTTGGTCAGAAAGCTACGACCGAGAATTGAAGGACGTGTTTGCAATTCAAAGCGAAGTCGCGGAACGAGTTGCGGGCGTCCTGCAAGTTCAGTTGCTCAACGACGTAATCAAGCGAATTGAGAAAAAACCAACAAACAGCCAGGAAGCTCATTCGCTCTATTTGAAAGGCTTGCAATGCGAAAATGAATTCACTGAAGGCGGATTTGCGAAGGCGCTACAATATTTCAATCTCGCTGTGTCAGCAGATCCAAACTATGCCCAACCGTGTACAGCGATTGTATCAATTTATTTTCTCTCGGCAATTTTTGGATATGTTCGTTTTGATGAGGTGCGAGAAAAAGCCCAGGTTGCTGCATTCAAGGGAATTGAGCTTGATAGTGACTCAGCAGAGGCCCGCCTAGCACTCTCGATGTTCAAAATGACCGAACTTGACTTTGCGGGTGCAGAAGCAGAGTCTAGAAGAAGCGTTGACCTAGATGCGAGTTATTCCGAGGGTATCCACTTTCATTCATTTCAGCTTCTAATTTTGGGAAGACGCAAAGAAGCTTTGATGGAAGCAAGAAAGCGTGCGGAACTGGATCCGCTCTCGCTCGAAGCAAAGTTGGATGTCGGATGGATGCTTTACGAAAATGGTCAATTCGATGATAGCATAAATCACCTAAAGAAAATAATCGAAATGGATCCATATTTTCATTCAAGCCACATGTACTTGGGCAGTGCCTATTTTGCAGCGTCTAGGTTCGATGAAGCAATTGCAGAGTTTCAAGAAGCGATCAGACTTACAGAAGGAAGGGAGTTCCGCTTTGTTGGTTATCTGGGTGAAGCCTACGCGAGGAAGGGCAACGAGGCAGAGGCAAGAAAAATCATACGGATGTTGGAGGAAAGTTCTGCGAAGCGTCCAATCGCAGACGAGATAGCGATGATCTATCTTGCTTTGGGCGATCTAGACAAGGCATTTCTGTGGACCTCGAAGGCGATCGAGGAGAAAAATCCCTTCTTTCTTGGTGGCTTGAATGTGGAAAGTGAGTGGGATAGCGCTCGATCTGATCCAAGATTCGTTGCGCTACTTGCGAAAGTCAAAGGTTCGGCTGACTCTAGCCGCAGTATTATTTCCAATTGAGAGAGAGGGTAATTTGATTTGATTAAGGAGATGTGCGTTTCCATTTGTTCAAAAATTGTTTTTCGCCATCTGTGACTTTGTGACCCACCTGTTCTTCCGTCCCAACGTTTATCACGAGCGGGTAGGTCTTTTTCTTCTCGTCGTTGTAGTACATGCCAGAGCTCTTATCAAACTGCACTTCCCAAATTTTTATCTGTGAAACCTTCTCGTACTCAAAATCCACTCCGACAATGGAATAGCCGGAACTCGCCTCGGGGTCATCTGACTCATCGAATATACAACGGGCGCAGCTGAGTACCGGAGGAGGTCCAATTTTTGTCCTCCCAAGCATGTTAGCGGTGTATTCTACAGATATCCTGGGCGAGTGAACATGTCCGGTGAGAATAATGTCGGAGTGAGTGAACAAATATCTCTTGGTTTCTTCTTGGCTGGGGGGAACTAGTGCTTCGATTGGGTGATGGACTAATGTTACGTTGAAGGAAGGCGTGCTGTCGTCCTCCACTTCGCCGAAGGCTCTTTTCATCTGCTGCATGCCGACGTAGCCATAGTAATTGTACTTTCTGCTGAAAATGTACGCGGAATTCAAACTGATGAAATTCAGCTTCAGATTTGAGACTTCAGTTGAATTTACGTAGTACAGATAGTTGGATGATTTGATGCCGTGGCGTTCAAGAAATGAGTAATATGATGCCATACTCTGCTCGAGCGCTTTTCGATCTGAATCAACTGCAAATCTCTTTTCTGTGTCGTGCACGGAGCCGGGATTATTTTCTTCCATAGAGTTCATCAGGTCTGCGCTAATTGGAGGGAGAAGAGACCTGTTTACGTCGTGATTTCCACCGCAGTATTCCAGCTTACGGGGATGAAGCCTTTCTTTTAGCAAACCAACAAAGGTATCGACAATTTTGTAATCTTCTTCTCTTCCACCGAAAGCAAGATCCCCTGAAAGAGCTACGTAAGGATCTGGAAGATCCAGCGAGCTCAACCTCTCCTGCGCGTCTTTGACCAGTGAGTTGAGGATCGAGTCTGTCTGAATCTGTGTGGAGGCCCGTAGATGAAAGTCAGAAAGATGCACGAGACAAAAGTCTGTCAATGAAAAAAATCACGATTAATAGACTTCTTCAGTGGCCATGACTTCGATTCCGCTGTCAGTGATTTCGTAGGGCCTTGGATGTCTATCCACATTCTGTCCACGCATCTTGAGGATTTGGATCGTGGTGACTCCATTTCGAAGCGATCTCAATAGGAGTACACCCTCTGCAAGATACTCCTCTGGTTGCAAAACTCTCTGGTCACCAGTTGCGAGAAGTTCGCTTGTCATTAGAGTCGTCGCATTAGATGATTGAAGTGTCTCAACCAGGTCGAGTATTACGGGTCTTCTTTCCTCAACGTTCGGATAGCGAAAAACCAAATCAGATATCGAGTCTATTGCAATCCTTTGAGGCTCGAACTTGGCTAATGACTCTTGTATGGTGTCCAAGACGTTCACGAGACCGAGCTCCCTTCCGCCGACGGCAATTCGTCCGACCTTCGTCTGCTCAGGTATGCGCCTAATGTCAGTTGCATCAATATAGCGAAACTTGTCTTCCTTCTGAAGCTTTCCAAAGTCCATGCCGAGAGCCTTCATTTCTTTCATGAACCTCGTCTGGGGCTCATTCATCCCGATGAAAATGCACTTCTGATTCTGGTGAGTCGCTCCATAGTATAGAAATTTAGAGCACAAGATAGTCTTGCCTGTTCCGGGTTCTCCTAGCACAAGAATGACTCTGCTCTTGCTGAACCCCCCGTGCAAGAGGGCATCCAGCCCATTGATGCCGCTGCCAAGCCTTTCCTCTGCAGGCTCTGAACTTTCTGTCATTTTTGGAAACATTGTCCTCTTGAAGAGTCGAGCCGATATTTTTTCAAGCTGTGATCAGTCTGGTTCTAACATCCGGCATCAAATTGAAAGGCTTTTGGCAAGCTGGAGTAGGCTGCCCTCAACGGCCTTGAACTGCTGTGTCAAATCGGCGGATGCCGCCTCCCCCGCTAGACCTGCACAATACTCTGAAAGCTGTGTTAATCGCTCCTGTAAAATCATGAAGGCTTGTTCCCGGTACGGTAATACGTACTCTCTGTGCTGTAGCTCAAATGATGGACCTGCAGTCAGACCTGGTAGACGAGGACCTATTGGAAGAGTTGTGAGCGCAATGCCAAGCGGTTTTATTACGTTCACCATCAATCCCACAGCTGTATTGGCTAGCAGCTGCAATTCATCCGGATACGTTTTGTCGTGAACATAAAAGCGACTGAGGCATTGAATTGCCGCTCCATAGCTTGCGTTGAAAAGATCCGCTACCTTTGAAGTAAACAGATCAAAGATCACAGGTACATTATCCACTCCCCCGGTTGGCGGCCTAGAATACGCAGCGACTACAGGTTTGGTCGGATTGAAATCTGGATCACTTTTTTTCATTTCCATGAATTCCTTGAACACCTCGAGGAACATTCCGAAATGCGCGTTTTCCCATTTCCCCCTCGCGCCCTCACCGTTTTCGACGATTCCTTCGATCGCCTTCATGGCAGATGCGAGATTTGTTACCGCTATCAGTTCTGGCCAGCCGAATTCCGACTCTGTTGCTTGCGTCTTGTTTGCTCCGATAAAAACTCCTTCTTCCCCGTGTTTATTGACGAGATCTGCAAAACCGCGTTCGATTCCTCTATACAGATATCCGATTGTCGAAAAATATTGGAGTTGGGGGACTATACCAGCTTTCAATTCTGCAGGACTCAGATCGCCTAATACTTCATAGCCTGGAACACCTCCTATTGACATACCTTCAGGTCTCTCAAGATAGAGAAAGTATCGAAGGGCCTGTTCGCTGAAGGGGATCAAAGCTAGCTTAATGTTCGGCGAGAAATATTTCGAAGGCTGAGGAAAATTTGGATGCTGGAAATACGGTGCAGAGCCAATGGAAACAAGCATGTTGTTGACTAGGGCGAGGTGAAGCATTTCCTGAATTGCAACTTTTGTGACTATTTCTTCCCACTTTCTAACTATCTGAAGCTGATCGGAGGTAAGACCATCAGACTCGGTCCTCTTAAGGCTAAAGACTGCAAAAAGGTACTCGCACATCACCATGTGTTCAAGGGTTGAGGCTTCGGAGAGAATGAAAATCAGATCTTCTCTTGATTCTACTTTTATCACGTTGGATGCGCTTTCTGCGCTGCCCTTCGGAAAGCTCTCTGCCGCCATCGCTGGGTTTACCTCACGACTAGAACTGGACAGCTGGCATTACTTACTACACCAGATGCAACACTTCCCAACATCATCTTAGTGAGGGGCGAAGTGGTTGCCCTAGTCCCAAGTACTACGAGGTCCACTCCTTCCCGATCGGACAAATTGCAAATTGTCGTCGCGATCGAGCCGCTAGTTTCGAGTGTTTTTGATTCAAACTCCACTTTGAATTGCCGGGCTAAAACCTTGACTTCGTCGAGTGTCTTGGCACTTTTATTGAAGAGCTCCTCTCGAAGAATTGCGCGAGTGTTTTCTTCAATATATTCAGGAATCTGAACCACGCAAACGCCCATCAATTCCGAATGCGCTGTCGAGGCTAGCTTTAGGGCGTATCTCGCAGCTTTAAGAGAAGAGTCTCTGAGTGAAGGCTCCGAGCCTTCCACGGCGACGAGAATTCTCTTTGGCAAGGAAACGGAATCTTCTGCTAACAAAACTTTTTCGGCCGTCTCGTGCGCGTCTTGCTATATTTGGCTTTTCGACCTCGCTCTTTAGCCCGGTCTTGGCACCAGCAGACAAGCTGGTTGCTATCGACGTTGTTCGGGCGCTAATCAGAACGGCTTTAGGAAAGGACGAGCGCGTAGGCGCTTCTCTTGGTTACGGCAAAGACGGAAAACTCGTCGGCCTTAAGCGAGGAGGAATCTGATTTATCTCCTCAAGTGTTGTTACACCCTTAGAGAACAAAATTCTTCTCGCAGACTAATTTGCGCCCCCCAGTTTGAGCAAAGTGGGCAGGCCACCTCCACACTAGGCTTTTGAAAGGAAAAGGTATAGAGTTTAATTCCTGAAAGATAATTTGAGTTCTTGATTTGTTTTCCAGCGGGTTTCGAGAGCTCGACTCATTGTTGGGAGGTTACGCCGAAAAGTCGACCGTTCTTGTTACCGGTCCCGTTAATGTTGGTAAGGACATTCTTGCCTATCGTTTCCTTCAGTCGGGAATCCACGAAGGAGACTCTTGCTTGTATGTAACGAGACAATTAGTGACCGACATCCTCAGGGACGCTTATGCCCAAGGTATTGACATAAGGAGCGCCAGCGTAACTTGGATTGCGGCGGCAGGCGCAGACAGGAAATTCGTATCGAACGACCTTGCCAAACTCTCATTTTCTGTTAAGGAGTTTCTGAAGGAAAATAGTGCGAAGAGCGTAAGGATCCTCCTCGATTCGCTCTCTTCTCTTCTACTGACGAATTCCTCGGATTCCGTGTATCGCTTTCTTGTGCAACTTTTCTCTGAAGTGAAACTTTACGACGCCTGTGTCCTTGCTCTGGTGGAAGAAGATATGCACTCTCCAAATGTTATTGCGTCAATGGAACAGATCTTCGATGGAGTTCTAAATGTGAATCATGGAGATGATGACTCTTCAATAATCGAAGTAAGAAAGATGACTGGCGTTTATCTCCCAAGCAGATCCCGGGTCGTCATTGCTAGAGGGAGTATCGGTGAAAGAGAAGCTGGGTTGGCAGAGGGGAAAGGAAGAAAGAGGATTGCCGTCCTTCCTTTTCTCAGCCTCAGCCCCGATCCAAATGATGAGTTTTTCGCAGATGGATTGACGGAGGAACTGATTGACAGGCTGTGCCAACTTAGAGAGCTAGAAGTTATCGCCAGAACCTCCGTCATGACTTACAAAAACAAAGAGAAGAAGGTAACCGAGATAGGAAAGGAGCTAAGGGTAGGCACACTTTTGGAAGGTAGCATCAGGAAATCCGGAGATAGGATAAGAGTAACTGCCCAGGTCATCGACGTTGAAACGGAAGGGCATCTCTGGTCGTCTCGATACGATAAGGAACTTCAAGATATATTCGCGGTGCAGAGCGATATAGCGGAGAAAATAACTGAAGCATTGAAGCTGCAATTGGTTGATACTGAAAAGGAGGATATTGCGAGAAAGGCGACATCCATCCCCGAAGCGTACGTTGCTTATCTCAACGGGTTATACTTTAGGAACAAGGGGAGCGTAGAAGGCCTGAGGAAGGGTGTTCAATATCTAAGCAATGCGATTGAGCTCGATCCAAATTATGCAGAAGCTTTCGCGGAGCTAGCAATAGATTACATATTCTTGGGCGTATTTTGGTCGGAACCCGTGGCTCAAGCTTTTTCCAAAGCGAAGGAGCTCGTAGAGAAGGCACTAGAACTAAACTCAAAAATCGCCCACGCATACTATGCGAAGAGTTGGGTTTCTTATTTCTACGATATGGATTGGGCGGCGGCCGAAAGAGAGGGAAAAAGTGCGGTAGAACTTAGGCCCAGCTATGCTGAACCCTGGATTCCTCTTGGGTATCTTCACATGGGCTTGGGACGTAAAGATGAGGCGTTGAAAGATGCTAGAAGGGCTGTAGATTTAGATCCAATCGGCATTTATTCACATCTGGTTTTGGCTCGTGTACTCTCAACATTTGGGATGTTCGAAGAAGCAATTGTAGAACACAACAAGGCGATCGAAATTGAGCCAAACTCTACCTTTCTTCATCGCGAGCTTGGATTCACCTATCTGTATATGGGTAAAATGATTGACGGAGTGCGGGAAATGGAGAAAGGACTTGAGCTTCAGGACAGAGCGTTTGCCAAGTTAGGCGTCGGCTACGGCTACGCAGTATCAGGAAGGAGGGAGGAGGCACTCAAGATTGCTGGAGAGGTGCAAGAGGCAAAAGCAAAAGGAACGGCGATGGAGTACGACCTAGCCATGATTTATGCGGGTTTGGGCGAGAACTCGAAGTCACTCGATCTATTAGAGGACTGCTTAACTGAGAAAACGATCATCCGCTTGGTAAACTTTGCCGTCGAACCCGCTTTTGCAAACGTGCGTTCCGATCCGAGGTTCAAGGCTCTCTTGACAAAGGTAAATTTGGAATCGTGAACTAATGGGAATATGGATCAGTTGAAGCGATGGAGTACGACGGTCAGGTTGTTCGGGGAAAAATCTACGTTCACGCGAAAGGTTTCATTGAGTTTTGAGATCGAAGGATTGAAATTGAGAGAGGGACAATGTGCCCTCAAGACTATTCATAACCAGACTCTAGGTGAAACATGTTGAAAATCGGGATTCTCGGAACTGGAGATGTAGGAAACAGAATCGGCTCAAAACTAATCTCACTGAATCATGAAGTAAAGATGGGCTCTCGGACTGCTGACAATTCAAGAGCCGTGGAGTGGGTGAAGGCCAATGGTGCTAAGGCTTCTCAGGGCACATTCTCGGATGCTGCGAGGTTCGGTGATCTTATTTTTAATTGCACCTCAGGGATAGCTTCCATTGATGCTCTAAACATGGCCGGGACGAACAATCTAAGTGGGAAGGTCCTGGTCGATATCGCAAATCCTCTGGATTTTTCAAAAAAAGGGTTCTCGCCAACGTTATCCGTCTGCAATACTGACTCTCTCGCCGAGCAGATTCAACGCACATTTCCTCAATCCAAGGTAGTAAAAGCCCTAAACACGATGGGCAACCCAGTAATGGTAGACCCGGAACTAATTCCTGGAGATCATGATGTCTTCATCTGCGGCAATGACGTGCAGGCGAAAACCGACGTCGTGGAGATTTTGAAATCCTTCGGTTGGAAGAATCCCATAGATTTGGGTGACATTAGCGCGGCTCGTGGCTTGGAGATGGTTCTCCCTCTCTGGCTCCGTCTGTACGGCATCTTCCAGGACCGCAATTTCAATTTCAAGATAGCAAGGTAACCAAACAATGCCTTCGATCACAATAGGTTTATCCTGGAGAGAAATACTTTTGACAACACGCCGAACAAAATCAATGTCAAGAATCAAAAATGTTTTACAAGTAGCTTCGAAATGTAGCCTTGGAGGATACAGTGCTTGACTAGCTTTCCGATTGCGAAGACAGACGGCATTCCGCTGGGGAAGATGATCGGAGTGCAAATAGACGGCGAAAAAATACTCGTCGCAAACGTGGGAGGGGAATATTATGCAATGCGCGCGATCTGTAACCACATGGGTGGACCATTGGACAAAGGTAAACTGGAGGACAATGTGGTTACCTGCCCACTGCACGGCTCTAAATGGGATGTAAAGACAGGGAATTTGGTCAAGTTCGTACGCCAGTTGCCTCCCGAACCCGTTTTCAAAGTTACTGTGGTTGGAGATCAGATCTTTGTGGAAAAGTAGTCCCGCTTGACTCCTGTAAGATAAGGGATGCCATCTATCTTGTATTTCTCTCCTCTCTTACGCAGGTCAGCAATATTCGTAGCGTCGGCCGGTTCAACATGAACACTTGGCTATTGATGTACCTCTAAAGGTATCGAGGGAAGGATCGCGGTGTTCTCGTGCCAATGCATAAGTAAAGTTCAAGATTTTCACTCGCGCTGTTATCCCTAGTTGAGTGTATAACACCCCTTGGAATGAATATCACCTTAACCAGTTTCGTACTACGCCACTTCGCCCAAGAGCTGAAGGATAAAGTCTACCACTTCATGCCATCGCCTTTACCATTGTTCTTCTTTCTGCGAATTCAAACTCTCGTGCGAACAAGCTCGCTTGCCCCGTCGATCATTTAGCATATTGCCCCAAATCCCAAGAGATCTTTCGGGCTCA
>JASHSF010000048.1 GCA_030036955.1 Nitrososphaerales archaeon | reverse complement strand
GGAACGGCAACACAGCCATATCAGGTTGCATTAGCTGCCCGCCATTCCGTCATGCAATCATCTGTGCCCACTCGATAGGCTACTGTTGCAATTACCCGGAGAGTTGTGTTGCGTATGGAGTTCTCAACGTATACAATCGAAACTGTAGCGCGTCAAATGACTCGGTGGGATTGTTTGCTTCTACGGAGAATGTAATTTGTAGCGTGCCCCCAACAACTGCAGGCGTTTATGGTGCGGCGAATACTGGCACAGGCGTTTTAGGTCGGGCCGTTTCGGGAGCGGGTATCACCGGTAGATCGACTTCGGGAGTCGGCGTATATGCTGTTGGAGGGATAAAGGGCGTCTATGGTTACTCGTGCGCCGGGTGCGGCGTTTTTGGCTGCTCGATCAATGGAACGGGCGTAGTCGGAAGAGCCGAGGGCCCTGACGCGTTCCCCTTCAAAGCTATGGGTTATTGCAACCGTGGAGCTTTCGCCGTTGACTCGAAAGGCAATGTTCTAGTTGACTACACGGGGAAGAACAGCGGTACTCTCTGCAACGGGACTCTGCCAATTCCCGGCATTCAATTTGGAGTTCCGTCCAGCGGGGAGGGAATGACTTCGAATCGCACTTGTTCGGCTGCAGGTAAAAATCTGCAGGGGTTGTGCCTCTGGACGCACTATGACAGGCGGGTCAGCATTACGAATGCGGGCAAAGTCGGGATCGGAACTGCTTTACCTTGCTCAACGCTGTGTGTGGTTGGCAACATCACTGGCCGATACGGTGTGGTTGGTGGTTCAGCAAGCGCAAAAGGTGTCGCCGTAGCAGGAACGAGCCTTTCCGGGATCGGCGTATCGGGCGCATCTATTTCTGTTTGCGGTGAGGGAGGATGTGGAACAGGCGTACGAGGAGGTTCGACGTCCGGGATTGGCGTTTACGGATCTTCTTCCAGTAGTTCGGGCGTGCAGGGTTCCTCTGGAACCGGCGCAGGCGTCAAAGGATGGGCCCTTTCAAGCGGAGGGATAGGCGTTATTGGATTGGCTTGCAGCCCCGGCGCTGTGCCGATCATTGCTAAGGGTTATTCAACGCAAACCGCAAATCTTCAACAGTGGCAGAAAGGCACCACGGTCAAGAGCGTAGTCAACGAATGCGGATGGCTGGGACTCGGGGCGTCGAGCGCGCCCACTACTCTTCATGTAGCCGGTAGTATCAGCGCAAGAGTGGCTTTCATGCCCTGCTCAAACAAAGTCCACCCCACCTGTTATCCTATGGAAAATAACGACTTTGCCGTCTTTGCCAGTGCTTCGAGCGGGCCTTACGCCGTAACACTTCCCCCGGCTAATACAGCTACGGGGATGATTGTGCTTGTCAAGAAAACAGACAGCACAGCTAATGCCGTCACTGTGCAGGGAGCTGGATCCGGTACTTCTCAGGACAAAATCGAGGGAAAAGCTTCTATTGCTCTAAGCGCCGAGTACGCGAGCCTGACTCTGATTTCAAATGGAGCAAAACCACCAGGTAACTGGTTCATTATTTCGAACGCTAGCTAAATTCTCCGATAGATTCAGAAATTTGTTTGTATCTGGCTTGATTGGTCTTCCAAAGTAGCGCCAGTACATTGGAATCCAGGCGGGCAGAGTTCCAGAATCCCCAGAGAGTAAAACTCCAATTGATGGCAAAGGGCATTCGTTGCCTATCGTATGAATTTTGGTTGAAATCCCACCTCCCGCATTATTTCTCAATCTAGGATGCAGGTGAGGTAGTTTCTGAAAAATCAGCCCAGAGCGGTATGAGAGCAAAGTGCGCTCAGCTTGACGTCGATTGTATCCACCAAGTGTGGACTCCGTCGGCAATTAGAGTTATTCCCGCCTTGGCCGCCAAGCTCTGTCCAGAGGTAGAACCTTCAATGTTGTCGCCGCTTTTGGGCGAAAGAGTCACGGTCGCGGTTCCAATATTCTTTACGAATACAACCATCCCTCCCCGGATGCAGGTGCCAAATGACCCGCCGGTGCTGGCTAGAGGCAGGGTTACTGTGAATGCGGAACTGGCGTTGGCAAGGACTGCAAAGTCGTTTGCCAGCATCTGGTAAGTTGTCTTGACTATTTTTGCCCTCGCGCTCATCCCGCCGTTTAGGGCGAGCGTTGTATTGATAGTTTGAGTACCCAGACCAAGACCGCAATTGAAGTGTCCCCTACCGTTGACACAGAGCACTCTCTGGGGATTTGCTGTGCGTATGCCAAAGTTCCCGCACTTGTTGACCACGCTCAAAACTATGCCGGGGCAGCCCTTCTCCCATTGCTGGAGATTCGCGGTTTGCCCGCCGACCCTCGCCCTCGCCACAATTGGCACTGCTCCCGCGCAGCACGCCAAACCTTCTACGCCAACTCCCCTGCAGGACGCGCCGAGTACTGCCGGAGTCGACGCGCAACCTAAGTTGTGCGCAATGATGGCAGGTAAGCAAGATCCGGAACATGCAGAGATGGTGCCGCCGAACACGCAGATCGCATTAAGCGGACGGGTTGCCGTAGCAGAAGTGAAGTTTCCAATTCCGAGCCAGCCCTTCTTGTTTATTACGCTCAGGACGTGGCCACAGTGATTCTCCCACTGCTGAAGGTTGGCCGTTTGTGCCGCAGCGCCCGTCGCGACTATCGGTACAGATCCGGGACAGCCCGCTACTCCTTCAACACCTACCCCACTATTCGATGTGCCCACTACCCCCGTGCCGGAAACTGAATGCGCTGAAACGCCTTGCCCTGAATTAGAGCAAGCGCGAATTCCGATTCCAGAACATGAAGTGCCAAACACGCCGATCCCCTTGTTGGCAACCCCGAGTACGGCTGTCGCTCCCGGAGGGGCCGGGAATCCGCAGAACGCTGCTTGATCTTCAATGATCGAATACGTGCCCACCGGAGTTTCACTTAAGCAAGTATTCGCGTTTAGGACATTGAGAGCTCCATTTTTTCTGCTGGTTGGGACTATCATGGGTTGGGAGGTGGTCGACGAGTCAACCAGACAGGCACAATCGGTAGGACATACGCAGTGACAACCCCAGACGGCCAATGTACCGGGCGTGTGCCTTGCAGCTGTGATCACATCTAAATGGCAAACTTTCGCAGAGGATTTTGGCAGGGCCGCGTTATCGACAATAATGGCTCCGACTCCGAGGGCTGCAGCGGCAATTGTAGCTTTCTTGATGAAACCTCTCCTCTCATACGAAGAGGGACCGGATTCAGGATGGACAGGCGATCCCGCAGAATTACTATTTCGAGTCCCGAAAGCATTCTTTTCATCATTGGTTTTTCTTTCATTAAGACTATTATTCTTCTGGGGGTTCAAGCTACTGACAGGGCAGTTCGAGTTCAGTGTATTAAGCATTCATCGAGTTCTATTGCACAAGTCTCATACCTCTCATCATTTTTTGTTGCGTTCTTGGTTTTGAATTCAAATCTCTAAAGGGAAACTGGCTTGATTCTAAGTATCAGACTTCCTTTCGACAGATTGCTATACCAGCGCTTAACTTTGGGATCCTTCAGGAGAACGCTGTACTCGTTTTTGTCATATTTCTTGATCGCTTTTTTGGGCATTTAACAGTCAACTTAAGACCATTAGTCTCGATTTTGATTAAAGATTTGAACCCAGACAGGGAGTGGACCGGCTGGGATTTGAACCCAGGACCCCCACCATGCCAAAGTCTCAGAGCTAGCATGAACTCATGTCAAGCTGTTCGACGAGGCGAAGCAACGGTTGCTTCCTAAGCCTTTGTATCCTACCAGGCTAGACGACCGGCCCGAGAGTAGCGTGATTTTTCCGTAAGCCGTTATAAATTGAGCGGGGCTAAAAACGTAAACTCTTCAAAAATCAGATAATTCCGAAGATTGTCTTTTGATTTATCATTGAAGATCCAGAAACTATTTTATCGCTCGGAAAATTCAATTGAACGTCCGTGCTAGCGGCGATCGTCTAGACGAAGCTGCGCTGGTTATCTCACAGGGAAATCTAAGAACCAAGTGTAGCTCGAGAAAGCCTGGTCTAGGACATCAGCCTGCCATTAACATCCCGAGCCAGCTTTTGTAGCTGCCCTAGATGGAAGCAGATCGCTGGTAACCCGGGTTCAAATCCCGGTCGCCGCACTCCTGATTTATGTACATGAAGAGAATCTTCGTTTACCTCTGGATTATGGAAGACATCATCGCTCAGGTTCAAGTGAGATTCGAGGGTAGAAGATCTTTTTACCTGTATCAAAAATGAACATTTTTGCCTAAGGGTGAAAGTGCTATTCGAGTTTCTCGAAAACAGGTGGACGCGTTCAGACTTGCTCGGCACCACCTTTCCAAACGGATAGACCGCCTAGCCTTTGCTTCTGTAGCGGGAGACATAGCCGGTGCACAGGCGCAGGTTATCTCCGCAGCTCAGATGTCAATCTGGGCCCGGGTCAGAAAAGCAACAATTCTAGATCTAGATGCCGCCATATGGAAGGAACGCAAGCTGGTTAGGGCGTGGTGCATGAGGCGAACGATGTTTCTCCTCCCTTCAGACGAATTGGCTCTGTTCGCAAGAGGCACTGCCCGCCGTTCTGAGTACAATCTCGAATGGGCCTTCGATCGAGTTTCTTCGAGGCAGTCGCTAGACAAGCTCTTGGATAGCATCCTAGATCAAATGGAACAGCCTAGCACTCGAAGTGACATCGCCCGGCTCCTAGGTTCGCAGGGATACAAGATCAAATTCAAAGCTGGCGGCGGCTGGGGAAGCACCAGATCGGTGCCATGGGTCGAGGTTGGCGGGGCTTTGCTCTCGATCGGTTTGCTTATACACGCCTTAGACTCGCGAGATGTCATATGCTCAGGGCCAAGCGTAAGAAACGAATCGACCTACGTTCGGGCGGACAAGTGGGTGCCCCGCTGGAAGGATATGCCACGAGAAAAAGCTGAAGAGCAACTGCTCGCGAAATATCTTAGAGCTTTCGGACCTGCTACTGTCACGGACTATGCTCTCTGGATGGGCTTGTACGTCAAGGACGCGAAAAAGATATGGTCGCGCATGGATAAAAAAATCGCCATCGTTGACGTGGAAGGGGTCGAGGGAGGGATGCTCGAAGACGACCTTCCAGACCTTGGTAACGCATCAATCGAGGGGCCTGTTGTTCGCCTGCTGCCCAACTTTGACACGTTTCTCCTGGGGCACAAGTCACACCGAAACATAATCGATGAAGAGGGTCAGAAAAAGATCTACCGCTCGCAGGGATGGGTTTCGCCTGTAGTTCTCGTGGACGGACGCGCGTTGGGTGTTTGGTCGCACAAACCGCTCAAGAACAAGGAGCTCGAGATCAGCGTAGCGCCGTTCACAAAATTCTCGAATGAGATCGGATCGCTAGTACGTCATGAAGCCTTGGAGCTCGGCGAGTTCCTTGGATATCCGACTGTAAGAACTGTGTTATGAGCGCAATCGATAGGGCAATGTCCAAGCGAACAAGGTTTTCAAATCCAAAGTTAACCTAGAATCTGAATTCCTGTTTCAGCCCGTTTAATATTCCAAGAAGGGGGATCAGTATCAAGTGCTCATCGGATGATCGGGCTACTCTACCTCGCCATCGGAGGACTGCTCACGGGCTTTGCCATAATTTGGGCGGTGATAAATCTGTACTCGATCTATCCTTTGCTTCAGGGGGTTTTTGCGAGGCGTTCAACTGAAAATGACGAGTCAGAGATTTCCCTCGAGTCTAGGAAACTCCCGAAATTTTCAATTCTCCTCCCCGCTTACAAGGAAGAAGAAGTGGTAGCTAGATGCGTCAGCAGAATATACCAGTCGGATTACCCAAAAGAGCTCATCCAGATTATAGTTCTGACCGAGAAGGATGACATCAGAACCAGCGACATAGTCGAAGAGGTATCGCGAATTTTTCCAATAATCCACGTAGTTGTACGCGACAACAACGAGCCGAAAGGAAAACCCAGAGCTTTGAACCAAGGGTTCAGTTATGCGTCGGGCGAAATAATCGGAGTGATCGACGCCGAAGACCTGGTCGACCCGCAGCTTCTGATGAAGGTTGCGCAAATGATGACAGAGGCTGACTATGACGTTGTGCAAGGTATCCTCGATATGAGGAACGAAGACGACGGCTGGATCAACAGGAGCTTTCGCGCCGAATACGGATACTGGTACAGAAAATATTTGCCGCTTCTCTCTCGTACAGCATTACCGATACCCCTCGGCGGAACCACGAACTTCTTCAGACGATCTGCCCTTGAGGAGGTCGGTCTCTGGGACACCCACAACCTGACCGAAGACTTTGAAATCGGCATGCGCCTTTATTGCGGGAGGAAAAAATTCGGCACGTCGGTTAGGGGCATGCTTCAGCCCAGAGCGGTGAGTGGAATATTCAGTTCGAAGTACAACGTCGGACTGCTGAATTCCATCACTGAGGAAGAATCGCCAACCACGACCACCGGCTGGATAAAGCAGAGAACCAGGTGGGAAAGGGGCAAGATCCAGACGCTCAAGAAATACATGCGAATGCGCGAATTCACTCCGGCCATGGCAGTCAATATTGGTCTTACTGCACTGATGGCTCACTTAGGGGCGCTCAACGTGATCGGGATTTCCATATCTCTCATTGCAGTGTT
>JASHSF010000047.1 GCA_030036955.1 Nitrososphaerales archaeon | reverse complement strand
CAGCCAGCGGAGGAACACGGCGGGAGGGGCGGAGCAGAGCCTATGATAGAGGACGGGGCGATGGAGAATCCCAAGGTCGATTACGTTTTCGGGCTGCACATTGGAATCACCGAATTTCCTGTCGGTACTTTTTCGTTGAAAGGAGGGGCAATGCTCGCTGCGCCGGATTCATTCAAACTTAGAATCGTCGGGCGGGGAGGGCACGGGTCTGAGCCGCAAAAAACGGTCGATCCAATTTTCGTTGCATCGCAGGTAATTTCTGCAGTCCAAGGGATATCGAGCAGAATGATCGACCAGACAGAGCCTTTTGTAATCTCGGTCTGCAGCATCCACTCGGGCTCCAAAGACAATATCATCCCTGACGACGCGCTTCTCTCGGGAACGATAAGGACGCTCGACGAGCAAACGAGAAAGCGCGCGAAGCAGCTTTTCAAGAGCGTCGTTGCTTCCACGTGCCAGACTTTCGGAGCGAAGGTTGGAATTGAAATGATGGAAGATGCCTATCCAGTTACAGTCAACGATGAAAAAGCCTCGGAAAGAGTTTTCGAGATCCTGAAAGGAATTAAGGGAACTAGGACGAGAAAGGCAAAGCCCATTCTCGGCGGAGAGGATTTCTCTCGCTTTCTGCACAAGGCGCCAGGAGCTTTTTACTTTCTCAGCACTTACAACAAAGCGAAGGGTTGCGTTAGCCCAAATCACAGCTCGACATTCAAGGTTGACGAAGATGTGCTGAAGTACGGCGCCGTTTCGCTCGCCCGGATCGCTAGTGAGTTTGCTTCAGAGTCGTAGCAATTTACCCGGTTGACCAGAAAGTGCTTCCAGGATTTTCCAGCCATTTTTTGTAATTGTTCAAAATCTTCCAGTGATCAAAAGCGATCTTTTCCTCGTTTTTGCTATCAAGCAGCTGCTCTAAATCTATCCACTCCGCGCTTCCTGCGTCGTCGCCCGCTTTGAGATCTCCTTCTGTATAATCGGCTATGAATACTGTCGAGATACGGGGACCACGCGGATCTCTATTCGGGTCGCTGTATACTCCGAGTATAGCTACGAGCTTCGCGCTGATCGAACACTCCTCCTTCAACTCTCTTAGAGCAGCTCGCTCGACAGTTTCGCCGTAGTCAACATGGCCACCCGGCAAGGCGTACAGACCTTCGAAGGGATCGCGCCCGCGCTTCTCGATGAGAATTTCTTTGCCCTCAGGATGCCTTCTCACGACAAGATCTACCGTAGGAATTGGATTCCTGTAACCGTTCTTCTCGTGCTCTGACATCGCTTGTCCACCACACTTCTAGCGGCGGAGTTAAAAATTGAAGGTGAACCTTTTCTCGAGAAGTTCTCTCCGCGGTTAGGCTGTCGCGAGCGTCTTTGGAAGCTTTGCGGACGGGTACGCGGAGAGTCCGGTGTCGCCGATTTTGATCGGGAATATTCCTTCCTTGTGCGACGTGCCTCTCATTTTTCTAATTTCAATACCTCTGACTCTGAGGCCTCCAACGCGTGAATAGTAGAGAACGACTACGCCGTCGGCAATGAATTCCTCGACCCCGTACCTGCTAAGAGCCTGACTATCCTCGGGAATCTCGGTTACAAACAGCGCAGTTGCCTCGAGCTGCTTGAGAAGACTAGAAAACCTGATCAAATCTTGCCGCAGCTGCATAGCGCTGTCTGTCTGCATACCAAAAACCGTGATCGGATCGATCACAATTCTTTTCGCGTTCATCCTTCTCCAGTGGTCCTGGACGATGGAAAAAACGTCGGCGGGTTCGATTCTTCTTATCTGACCTCCGACAGCAGGGGAGACCTCTACTAGCGATATTCGCTGATCCTTTTCGAGTGCCTCGACGTCCCAACCGTAGGCGGCAGAGTTTCTCCTGATGGACGGTATCGATTCTTCGAGCGAAACGTAAATCCCCGGCTCGTCGTAGACTTTCGCCCCCCGGTAAATGTACTGCATGGCAAACGTGCTCTTGCCCGTGCCAGCTACGCCGGTTACGAGAATAGTCTGCCCTCTCGGAAATCCGCCATTTACTAATTCGTCGACGCCTTCTATGCCAGTCCTTACCCGGCTCAACATTTTCTATTTTTTCTCCTTTTAACTGTCACAACTTCCAAAAAGTTCAGCGACGCAAATCAATACCCGAGTCCGTGATAACGTAATTTTTCCAGCTGTCATCGTGCCTGCGTCCCCTCAATATTTCTACCCGCAACTGTCGCTGGCGGGATTCGTTCACTTCTTTCATTCTAAAACGAATTGTTCCTGCAGTCGAAAATATCAGTGAATTGAGGAGTCTCTCTTCGTGGACGTCTTCTGACACCGTTGCAAAACCTTTGATCCTCGCGTTTTCCATCCTGGAATTGAGGCAAGAGATAAAATCGATTACAGTCTTTTGATCGCATGACAGGAGCAATCTCGAGATTGAGTCTATCACGAGCATGAAACGCCCCGGATTTGACTCTGAGCGGATTTGCTCCGAGATTGCTATCAAAATTCCCGTGGGATCTATTCCAAGCATTCCCCTGCCAGCGTTTTCAGAAAGACCAAGGCGCGACGGGCTCACTGCATCGTAAAACGTCAGAAGCTGTTCGTTTTCGAAAGTATCTGTATTCCAGCCGAATTTCTTTAGACCGTTGCGGAGGGATGAGGGGAGCTCTTCCGTAGTTATCCAAGAGACCTTGCCACCGTTTTCAAGAAACTCGTAAGCGTACTGCTCGCAGAAAGCAGTCTTTCCGCAGCCGTTAGCTCCAGAAAGAAGCGTTATGCCATCGGGAAGATCTTCCCCGTAAGTCAAGGCATCCAGAGATTTGGTTAGGCTCTTCACAACAGCTGAGCTAATTTCCGGGCTGGCATTAGAACAAGTTTCCATTTTCGACAATCTTAAACAGCCTCTTGCTTAACAACAAGCATAGTCTTGGAAAGGGCATACCTCGAATTATTCGAAATAGACAAGAGGAGCCCCTGGTCATCCAAAGTCCCCTTCGTTGACAAATTCCTCACTACCTTTCCCGAAAGTCCAAGAGCAGCGCTAGTTGGGCAATTACCTCGGAGCACTAAGGCGGTTCTGCGAATATAACCAAGTTAGCGTCCGGGATCTGGATTCGAGAATCAGATCGCTCTCCTGCGATCAAACCTCGGAAGTAGGGCGTTTATCTGGAAAAACAGACGCGAAAAATTTGCATAAGGATTAAGGCAAGAGTAAATGTCGACGTGTATTTTTAGTGTTTCGTCCGCCCTCGTTATCAAATAGAACTAGCCTAGTCATGCATGATCCCACAACCCGCGTTTTCATAGGCACAAATTAGGACAGAAGTCGCAGTGTGGTCCCTCCTGAGTCCACATGCGCGAATACCAAGGCAAGGCTTATTTTCTGAAAATCAACGATGAGATTTGAAAGTATTTCAATTTCTGGCGAGTCTATTCCCGATGGAGTAGCACGAAAGACACCTGTTCGCTTAATTGTTGTTAGGCTAGCCCGTCAACAACTGAGCTTGTGCTAATAGCAATCTCCTCCTTTCGATTCGCGTTTTGAGTAACTTTTCCTGATCTTCAAGTGCGACTTTGTCTTCCGCCCGTGGTCTACCAGCTTCCGCGGCATTCAACGAAACTAGTTCGGCCTGAACTCTTACCAATTCTTCGCTTAGATCCTTGAATTCGTTCTTCGTTTTGAGAAAATACTCCTCGATTGTCGAGAGGCGTTCGTTCAACGGATAAATCTGCTCGGTAATTTTATCTTCGCCTTCGGCGTTCCCTGCCTTTCTCATAGACTCTCTTTCCTCGCGCAGCTTTCGCACTTTATCTTCGAGATCCTTTTTCTCAGCAGCCAGCGACGCGAAATCGTTGAACTTGTTTGACTCAACCGTGCAGTGAGCTGGCGAGCCTCTCGCAATCTTGTACTTTTGAGCTGAATTGATGTAAACGAGCGATGGGTGCCAGACCAGCTCTCCAGGGGAATTCGGCTTGAAGGTAACCGAAATCTCCTTGACCGCCCCTGCCTCGATTCTAGAGTCGAGCTTTATTGAGCGGCCGCCGATTACCTCGCTTGAGCACCTTGTGACCTCAGATCCTTCCGGTACTGCTTCATCAATTTTCACTCCTAGAGCGCTCTCGTGGCCTAGGTTGCTTATCCTGAGCACAATCTCAGTTGATTCTTCAAGAGTAATGCAATCGTTTGCGACCTTGTGCTCGAGGGCCAGGTAATCCTGCTCCATTTCTCTTGCGGAATCTCCCGGCGTCTGCTCGATAACCGAGGAGCTCGCGATTGCTGTGTAGATGATTTGGTTGGAAGCAATTTCCGCGATGATGTCGTGCGCGAGCGGAATCAGGCGCTGGTGGCTTTTCACGTCGCTGATCATCTTTAAAGCATCCTTAACTCTGCTCGAAGATCCAAGCTGTTCGTAGTAGCGCGAAGCATACGTAAGTGACTTTTGCGCCTCCGAATACAGGCGAGATTTTTCACTTTCCCTTTCCACTTCGCGCTCTGCCGCGCTCATTTTTATGGTGGCGTCGAGGATGTGCTTACTCGCCTTAAGCATGTTGAGAAAAGATCTGTTGCCGAGCTTCCTGAAACTTGCTTCGGAGCTCGCGAGGGCCCTGTCGCATTCCGCGATGAGATCGACGCCAAGGCTCGTGTCCAGTGACTTTTCAATTTCTTTCGAATAGAATAGAAAAGACGCAAAATTTGAAAGCCCTGCTAGAAGCGGTTGAAGAGCTTTTGATCTAGATTCGTCCGCCGCCTTACCGAATATTTTTCGCGCTTCGAGATAGAGCTCGTGCTTGCCCGTGAGCTGAGCATTCTGGAAGCTACGCAGTGCGCTGCAAAGAGAGGCCATGGATTCAAGTTCGTTTGCTCTAAGTGAGTCTGAAAAAACTGGGTTTGAGGCCAGTTCGTGAAATATTTGTTCCGCGCTTGAGAGTCCTCGTACCGATTCTACGATGTTTCCGATTCTGTAAGCTTGTTTTGAATTTTCAAGTATCACTCGGGCGTTGCAAAAGTTCTTCAGCTGTAGACCAAGTGCTTCAAAAGCCGCTGTGTCAGGCGTAGCTCCTCCCTTCTTTGTTTCTTCAATAAAATTTGAGAGATGCTGTATTGCTTTTTTGAATGATTCTACGGCGACTGAAAGATCATCGTTGATCGATTTCTCCTCGGCATCTTCGATTAAGGATTCGGCACTGAATAGTTCCGCCCTTCTCTCCCAGCGCTTTGTACTCGAGATCAGCTCTGAAGACTCTCCGTAACACTTTGCAGCTTCTCCAAAGTTTGAAGCTCGGTGATACTTCTTTGCGAGCTCGATCTTGCTCCACGCCAGCATATAGTATTCATAATCCTGATACAGTCGAGCACCAGCAGGCGAAGCGTTTAGAGCGCTACGGTAATACTCGCAAGCTTTCAGATATGAATCGGAGCTTGCAGGGTAGTTGCTCTCTCTGTCTTGAATCTGCGCGAGTACCCAATTTGCCTGCGCGGAGTGCTCATTCCATCCCTTTTTCTTAGATACCGACTCAGCCTGGGTACAGGCTCTCTTTCCGAACCTGGAATATTTCTTTCGCTCATCATCGCTCAGATTGCAGTTCAGTAGGTCGTAACATACGTCTGCATGAAGGAGGGAAGCTTCGACAAGGCGAATGGCGAATCTATCCTCCCTGTAGTACAGCTTACTCTTGGTGCAGTACTCAAGAGATTTTACTAGCTGCTCCACGATTAATTTTGAATCGCGGTGAACGTCAGTTGCAGGGGATTCGCGTTTGTTAATCGCGGTTTGACGATAGTATTTTGCGATCCTCTGAAAAATGTCTCCGATTTGGAAATGGCTCCAACGTCCTAGTTTTGTTTCGCGTGATTCGAGAAGGTTCTCAGCTTTTTTGACGAGCTCCAGCGATCTTAGCATGTTTCTGTGCCTCGAGCTGGGCGCGCAATAGTCTGCGAGACGAATGTAGTACCCTGCGATCCAAGATCCGCCCAAGAAGTCCGCCTCGTAGGTCGACCAGAGCGATAGATAGCGGAGCGAATCCTCGCCCATCTTTGTTGCCTGCGTTAAAAGATTCTTGATCTTCTTAGAATCGATTTCGCTCTCGCTTTCAGTCGCGAAAGACGTCGCGATCATATAGGCGCTGAGGCCCTTGTAATTGTTCCAGCTGGTCGCGTTGGCGTACTCGTAGGCTTTTTCATAATCGTGTCGAGCGTCTCGTGAGAGCGAGAGTCTCTCCTGTCCCTCGAGTTTGTCTGACTGATCGTCATGGCACAGACCAAGATCCCAATGAGAAACAGATGCAAAGGCACTTATGAATTGATTGATAGTTAGAGCAATATCGCTTGGGACTCCCGGATCCGATATCTGGCTCAAAGGTGCAGCTCTTAGAGCTTCGGCAAAAGATTGGGTTGATTTGTTGAGTTCGGTGGCGGATTTCTCGCTGTCTCGCTCTCGCTGCCAGTACGAAAAACCCAATCCTTCGTAGAGGATACCTTTGAAAGTAAGACGCCTGTAGTCTTCGAGTTCAACCAGTGCTCCCGTCCCTTCTCGTGACAAAATATCGATTATGATCAGCGCATCTTTCCTTGCGCTTTCAAGCTCTTGCATGGTCGCCTTTTTTGAACGGATCAGGAATGGCAACACGCGCAGCTTGATCAGCAGGCCCAATGCGTAGCTTTCAGAAACCTTGCTCTGGGAGAGCGAAATAGCATCAAAGGCATGGCGAAGCATCTTCCTCGCGTTTCGAATCCGGTCGTAACCTGGATGGTTAGGATAGAGCCAGTAAATCACTGCGAGGAGCGAGTGACACACTGCAAGAGCTTCGGAATTCGTTTCTCTAATTTGACTTGCCGAAGTAGGTTTCCCCTGCGGAACTTTTCTAATCGAATTCGAATGCAGATCGATTTCGGTCAGGAGTGCGTTTTCAGAGAAGCGAAATTGCTCTATTGCCTCATTCGTTTCCTTTAGAGGCGTGACCAGTGCCCCAACCTTCGCGTATTTTTCGAAGAAAACAACAGCCTTTGAGGGTTTGACTCGATTATCGAATTCCGGTGATTGATCAATTTCCTCCGGTGCTTCCCGTTGAGCTTCTTTTTCTTGAGACTCTAATTGCTCCAAAAAGAAAACCGATTCGCACCTTTTCTAAACACAACAAGTGACTTGAAAAACGAGTATTGGGTCGTTTCTCAAACTTTCAATATCGAGAGCGCAATTTTTTTTTCAACATGTCACTCAATCGATAGAGATCGAGTCTCCGTTGCCTATATAGCTGCTTGGGATTCGTTAATCCACGTCTCAACATGCACTGCAGTTGCCGCTGGATTGTACCCGGTGAACTCGCAACTTCAGTTACAATCGTGAATAAAATCTAGGCATCTAGATATATTCAGAAATTCAAATCTGATTTTGACTATCCTGATTTGAAAACAGAGTTTGTGCCTACGGGCATCGTGGGCCTTGACGACCTACTGGGCGGTGGCTATCCCAGAGGTCGAGTAATCCTGATCACCGGTGGACCAGGATCTGGAAAAACTCTGATGGCAATGCAATTTTTGATTGATGGTGTAGAGCGCTTTGACGAACACGGCGTCTTTGTTTCGCTCGAAGAAAGCCGCTTCCATCTGATCAACGAGATGCAGAATTTTGGGTGGGATCTGGAAAAATACGAGAGAAAAAATCAGCTTGCGATAGTCGACGCCTCGCCGCTCCGCCAGATTTCAAAAGAAAAAGATCCAACGGGGCCTGAAAATAATGTTCATCTTAGAGGCGCAGAGTTCTCCATCCAAGCTCTTTGTACCGTGATACGAAGCTATGTTCGAATCACGAGAGCAATGAGAATTGTTATAGATCCAATTACTTCCCTATCACTCCAGTTCTCCGGGATGCAACGGAGAACAGCGCTCGTCGACCTGCTTGATGCTCTTATGAGCATGGGGACAACATGTGTAGTTACAAGCGAAATAGCTTCGCAAACGGGCATTTCGCCGACGCATAGAAGCATTTCGCCAGAAGAATATCTTTGCCACGGCGTAATTGTTCTGCACAATAACCATATCGCTGGCAAGGGTGTAATCTCTTCGCTCGAAATCGAAAAAATGCGTGAGGCAAGACACGACAGGCAGCTCCACCCTTACGCGATAACCGAGAAGGGCATAGCTATCTACGCAGAACGCTTTCTCGGATAAGCGGATACTTGCACTGGCCCTAAGCGACAGGGCAATGGTTTAAAAATAAGGCACGATCATTTTCGTATTTACCAAATGCGAAGAGTGCAGGACTACACTTTTTGCTGACAATAGCCCTTGACAAAATCTGAGAATATGACGAATTAATTCTACGCCGATTATCCCGGAGGAGTATTTCAAAGTGCCAGCTGTTGACCTAGATCAGTTAGTCCGCTCTGCGGTTCAAAAGAATCAATCCATCCCCGCGATTTTAGACGCATACAGCGAATTTTTGGACAATCCGATCGGACAACTCGAACTGCAGGATCTGGACTCTGTATTTTCTGCCATTCAAGGGAACATCTCGGAGCGATTTCCACAGGTCGCTTCTACTAAAGCGGTCGTAACCTGTAGAAACGATATTGCAATTTTCCTTTCGGCAGCGACAGGCAACCCGGATCGCGTAAAGGATGCATTAAGGCGCGAGCTTAGGTCTGCAAATCAAATAATGGCGGCATCGATCGGCGAAAGACTCACGAGAGGCACGAATGAGGAAAAGAGAACGCTCGATGCCACACTTAGGCTTGTTCGGCTCTCGAGAGAAGACATACTGTTCAGAGGCGAGCCTGGGAAAGGCATAGAAACTAGCGGGGGCGAATTCGCTCGTTTCTTTGCTTCAATTAAAGCGGAGTCGCCTGCAATTCGCGAGCTTCGGTTTCAGAACCTCATAGTTGAAAAAGGAATTTTTAACAAGCTCGTGCTGAAATCGAAAAGTCAGAACTTTCCGATTTGGGTCCCGTCGTTCTTTGCGAAGGAAAATTCGAGTTCACTCATCGGTCGGCTTGCCGTTTCGTCAGAGCACCTGCTGCTCTCAAACCTCCAAGAAATGAGAGCTCGAGGGGAACTGAAGTCATTAGGTAGTTTTCTGTCCGAACTTGTAGAGAGTCAGGGGATAGTTTCATCGCAGAGCGAGATCCCGGAACAAATCAAGGATTATTTCGTTAAGATTGAAAACACGTCATATGTTGCAATCACGCCGCTCGAACTAGACGATGTCTCATCATTTCTTTCGTTAATTGCGGAAGAAGAGAGGGCAGAGCTCGCTCGCGAAGCTGAGGAGCAGAGGAAGAAGCGTGAGGAAGAAAGGCTGAGGGCTGATCAAGCTAGAGAACAAAAATTGATGCAACGGAGAGCTTCAGCATCTCGCAGCGAACAGATCCAACCGTCAGTCACCAGACAGGCAACCGGTGAGACGGGGCAGATAATGCGGGAAAGAGAAGAAAGTCAGGAATCAATTTACCTTGGAAAGGAGGTTG
>JASHSF010000046.1 GCA_030036955.1 Nitrososphaerales archaeon | reverse complement strand
TGATCCATTTTTGATTGCGGACATTGGCTACATTAATGCGGTAACCGGAAAGAAAGCTGAAGCGCTGAAAACAATAGAATTACTAACCGAAATACCACCCAATGAGCGGCTGCGTTGCAGCATGATAGCATTCGTTTACTCCGGTGTAGGCGACCTAGATGAGAGCTTCAAGTGGCTTGAAAGATCGATAGACGAACGTGAGGTGTTCGTGGGCTGGTTCAGGCTGTATCCAACATTCGAGAATCTCCGAAAGGATCCGAGATTTGAGAAGTTCTTGGAACGGGCAAACCTTCCAATAAAGGGAGAAAGGTTGCAAAAAGTGGCATCATAGACGGATTTTCTAGCGTCTTCAGAAGGCGCGTACTGATCGGAGCTCTAGTTCCGAAGTTCTTTGCACTTATTACGAAATATCTCTATACTCGTTACAGATTCCTATATCGTGAAACTGGCACTCTCAAGTAAGACATCGATAGCCAGACTTTCGATAATTTGCGCTATAGCGATAGTTGGAATGCTCGTTTCACAATCCTTTCTCTCGACCGCAACAACTCCGACGAACGTTCAAGTGTCGATTTCGTCTAACCAATCAGTGGATGTCGTAGTTCCTTCTTCCTCCAACCTCACTCTTCTTTCGGTAACTGGCGGTCAGTACAATCTGAAGACTATCGACGAACCAAGCGGCAATCAGCTAACATTTTCCCCTTCGACCAACGGAACTTACTCCGTTTCTGTCAATGTGTCCTCAGTCGCCACGACCAGCATCCTAATACTACAATCGACGGGCGTCCTGCAGACTTTGCTCAAGAACGTCACCGCAAGTGGAGTGACCTTGCTGAACCTTTCAATAACGGTGCTGCCATCAACCGCAAGCGGTTCAACCTGGAATCCTCTCTCTGGCTTTATTGGACTAGGCTTCAGCTTCGGAGGCATCAATCTTAGCACGAGCGATGTCCTTGCAATATTTCTCGGTATTTCGTTGCTGATTATGGGACTAGGTGTAAGGTATAATCAAAAGTTACTTTTTGTCGGACTGTTCATTCTTTCTCTTGTGGGCATAGCTACAGTAGGGATACTCGGAGTGGCGGTCGCTGCAGGCGGATACGTTTTCAGTTTCTTTGCGATAAGATACTACTACAGAGCTCTCGACAAGAGGCAGAGCCAACTTTAATTCAGGTAATGAATGATGACTTACGTATCGTCTGGTGACTCACAAAGCAAGAAGCACTGGTGGATGAGGTCAAAGCTAGTTAGGACGATCTACTATCCAGTTTTAATGGCTTCGGATCAGGATTATCGCAAGTGGATTCTAACAAGAAAGTCTGGCAAACCGTCGAAAAAACTCATCCAGCAGCAGTTAACCGACGCAGAGGCGACAGTTGCTTCGCTTTCGAAGAGTGTCTCAAAGCTCGTAGGATACGCCGAAGTTAAAGACGAGATCCTCTCTGCCGTACAGTACTGGGTGCTTAAAGACCAGGAGTTCCAGCGAATTTGTCCAACGGCACCGCCGCAGGTGTTCATCGTAAAGGGTTCTAGTGGAACGGGCAAGACTTCCCTAGTTCACTCGGTCATGGTAGAAGCGACGGCGAGGGGCAAGGAAAAAGGCATACCAGTTTATGCGGAAAAAGTTTCTTCCCACAGAATATTCGACAAGTGGCTCGGAGAATCCGAGAAGAAGATCGCACAAATATTTGATCAGGCCTTCAAGCGCCCCACCATAGTATTCATCGACGAAGCTCAAACCTTGGCGAGAGACCAGGGAGACAGCCCCGGTGCTCACGACAGCGGCGCGCAGGCTTTCAGGGGAGTTCAGACTACCCTTCTTGAGAAGATTAACGAAATGAACTCGCAGGAGAAGCAGTGCATCCTAATACTCGCAACGAACGAATTTGGTTCGCTCGTTGAAGCTGTCAGGCGGAGAGGAAGCTCCGGAACTTTTGATCTTGATGCTGAGCTCGATCGACCGATGCTCGTCGAGGTTACTCGAAAGAATCTTGAAATTTACGGAATAACGAACCTCGATGCAAACCAGGTACTACAGACTATCGAAGCTAAAGTCAGAGCTTTGGGGCACGGCACGGTAACCCCCGCGGATATTGCAAACGCCTTTCAGATCGTAATGGACAACAAGACCAAGAAGGTCCGGTCCTCATACATTAAGAGGCTCACAAGCGCTCTTGTAAAAGGGGAGGGCGGTGAAAACCAGGAGATCAGCGTTACGCTTGAAGATTTCAGGCAGATAAGCAAGATAAAGGAATACAACGAAGATCGCAGAAGCGACGACATACGCCACATTGTCACGAGGATAAAGCCGATAATCACTCTTGACGATGTCGGGGGTCTGTCGGGAATCAAGGAAAACCTGCTTAAGGACATGGAAGTCTCCCTGAATCCCGAGCTCGCGCGTAAAGCGGGCGCAACGCCAGTTAGGGGAGTTTTGCTGCACGGCCATCCTGGCACTGGAAAGACCTGGCTCGCGCAGGCTATCGGAGGTGAGCTCCAGGCAACAATTTACATGATACGCGGGGCCCAAATTGTAAAGCCCTATCACGGTCAAACCGAGAAGATAATCGCCGACGTATTTGACGAGGCGAGAAAATCCGCTCCGTCAATTATCATAATCGACGAGCTCGATGCGCTGACGCTGAAAAGAGAGCTCGGCGGAAACCTGGGCGCAGTCACTACCCTCCTCTCAGAAATGGGAGGCATGAAGCCACTTGAAGGAGTCGTCGTCATTGGAACCACGAACAAGCTTCAGCTCGTCGACGAAGCTTTCCTCCGCGCTGGAAGGTTCGACAGGATTATCGAGGTCCCGCCGCCGCGCAACGACGCAGAGAGGCTCGAAATAATCAGAGTCCACCTGAACAAGTGCCGAAGCTTCCTTGACGTTTCAGTTACCGAAGAAAAAATTCTAGAGCTCTTCGAGCGGAGAACTTTCACACCGGCTAAAATCGAGCGAATCATCAGCGATGCAATCGAGCTCCGGCTAAAAGAGCTAAACGCAGCGTACAAGATTTCACACGCCCCCGCTGACGAGAGCGAGGAAAAGCTCTCCAAGATCAAGCGGATATACGAAGAGGACCTGACGAGGGTCCGCGCTAACCTTGGATTTTCTCCCCAGACAAGCGCGCAAACAGTTCAAAAGGGTCCAGCCTACTACGACAGCTTGCGCAACGTAACTCCTGAAAACTACAAGCTCAATATTACCCATTTCAAAAACGCAATTGCCCTAGTTAGAGACGAATCTATTGAGGAAGTTAGAAAGATCGCCTCTGCTCTCAGAGGTCCGAATCCAAGGCCGACGGTCGGCAAAGTTTACGGCCTCGCGGCTCTCGCTAGCAATGCCAGCGGAGGAATCGCGTCCGACGGAATCGTCGCCGTAATCGAATGCGTCTGCAACCCCTACGGCAAGCGAGGAAGATCGCTCGTCATCGGGAGCGAAATTGCAAAGTCGGTAAAGGCGAGTGCCGAGCACGCGAGAGTATTCTTGAACGAACAGTGCGACTGGACGATGCGAAACTATGAGTTCTTTATCGATTTCATCACTTTCGCAAAGGGCCTTGATACTCAGGTTATACAAGGTCCTAGTGCCGGAGCCGCGATCACACTCGCCCAGTTCAGCGTTGCGGCAAAGCAGGAAGTTCTGCCTAATGTGGTCATCACCGGCGGTGTTACTCCGAAGGGCGAGCTCGTGCAGGTTGGAGGGCTCGATTTCAAGGGTATGGGCAAGTTCGTTGCTGCCCTCAACACTGACGGCGTTGACACTATCGTGATTCCTGAATCAAACTTGGAAGGCGTTAGCGCCGAAGATAAGGCGTTCTTTGAAAGACAGGGTCTCAAGATCGTGCCTGCTAAGAACTTTTGGGATGTCGCAAAAATAGCACTCGCCTCACATCCGGATGAGGCTCAAGCTATTGGAAAATTGAAAGAGCGCTCGGAAGCGACAAAGGAATCTGTCGCAACGGCTCAAGCGTAGTCCCCCGTTTATACTACAGTGCTTGAACTCGGCGTGCCTGATAATCTCGCAGCGAGCGCTGCATGCTTCTACTTTTTGGAATCTCGACCGCTGAACAGTTCGTAGATGAAAAGTGCCAAAAGTATAATCCCGGCGTATTCGTTGTACGGGGGCTGGGTAATGTAGCCCGCAACGGGCAGCTGCATAACAACCACTCCAATGTATTGGGACTGGTAAACAGGGAAATCGATTCCCTCGAAGGATTGGTCGTTGTTGTCTCCCTTTGTCGTAATGACTTCCTGCCCATTCGAGTAGGATATATTGACGATCCGGTGGATTACAAAGCACGGGAACCCGGTTGATTCCGACGTAAGCGACGGACCAGCCGAACTCTGGCACTTGACCCCCACCGACTCTGGCGGTGTGAAAACAATTATCTCGCCTGCGTGAAGCTGGTTGAAGGGCACGTGCCAGAGAACCGCAATTGAACCGGCGAGAAGCGTCGGCTGCATGCTAATGCCGGTTACAATCGTGAACGGAGTTGGTTCGCCAGATGCGATTACAAGTCCGGCGTAACCAATAACAATCAGAATTACGGGCACCAGGTACAGCAGGTACCGTAGATAAGAAAGCTTACTCTTTCGCTTTCCGCCGCTCAACTTCAAACCCTTAGTAAGGAGTTAAAATTCCAATTTTTGCCTATAAAATGGTAGTTCCCAAATCTGACAGATCACGAAATCCGCGTTGTCTTTGAAGCGTCCCGTTCGCACTAACTTTAGTTAACCGAAGAACACTTACGAGCCAGAAACTAACTTGGACGGTTCCTTAGTAGGTTGGGATGCTCTTGCTGCATGGTATGATAAGAAGCAGGGAGAGGAAGGGGATCTGTGGCACAGATCTCTTATCGATCCTTCATTGATTAAGCTCGTAGGTTCCGTTGCTGGCAAAGACGTTCTGGATTTGGGATGTGGCAACGGCTATCTTTCGAGAAAGTTTGCTAGGGAAGGTGCGCGAGTTTCCGCTGTTGATGCATCACCTGCTATGATCGAGTGCGCGAAGAAACATGATCCGGACGGAGAGCTCGATATCAACTATCTTGTTTCAAGTGCCAGCAATCTTGAATCTTTGAAGGACAGGTCATTTGATATCGCTTATGGGAATATGACCTTGATGGACTTTGAAGACGCAGAATCAGCAATCAAGGAAACTTCAAGGGTGCTTCGGAGAGGAGGAAGATTTGTTGCGAGCCTTTCGCACCCATGCTTCGACAACGGAAAAAATTCCGCCTGGATAATGGAAAGGGTTCTGACAGATAATTCGTTTGAGAGGCGGCTGTACAGGAGGATAAGAGCGTACCGGCAACCGTCGTCAGAACAATTTCCTTGGGGAATTTCCGTAATCCAAAAGGGGTTTACACGGGGGTATCACCGGCCGCTGAACTGGTATGCGAGAGTTTTCAAATCTGCCGGAATGGCGATTACAGCGCTCGAAGAGCCTGAGCCCACAAGCGAATTTTTGGAAAACGAAAGCGATGGAGAATTTCTTCTGGAGGTTCCTCTACACATTGTCTTTGAAGCGCTGAAGTTGTAATAATGCAATCCCGACTGATTTTGTGAGACATTTCCCGATCTATCTTTCAAATATCGACTCCGGCTTCACATGGAATAAATGCCCGGCGATTTTGTGCTAGAATCGTTCAAAAATTGAACGGAAAAACAGTCACCCAATCGATAGGCATTTCGGAGACGCTCGAAGATCGATTAGAATACAAATCATGTCCGAATTGCGTGCGCCACCCTCGCTATACCAACATTCCCCCGATGACGCTTCACCGCAACGGCGAATGCTGCATCTGCGGAAAAGCTGCTACTGCATAAAAATACGGCACTTTTCGAAAGCTATCAGAGCACTCCGCATCCAGTGCATCCACTTGTAGTCGCAGGCGGAGAATCCTGGATGAAAAAGTTCACTTGGACGTTCTGAAGATTCGCATTGGTAAAGTTCGCGGAACTCACGTTTGTATACTGGAAGAAGTTACCGTCAAGATTTGCGTTCTGAAGATTCGAATTTTGGAGATTTGCAGCTTGAAGGTTGACGCTCTGAAGATTTGCGCCCTGAAGATTTACGTTTTGAAGATTGTCGTCGGCTAGATTGTCTCCTTGCAAGTTTGTTCCATTCATGTTCGCGCCCTGGAAATCCGTGCCCTGAGTGTTGGCGTAGTTTAGATTAGCGCCATTTAGATTGGCGCCACTAAGGTTTGCTCCCTGCAGGTTATCGCCCTGCATGTTGTAGCCCTGAAGATTGCAATCTTGGAGATCGGCGCCTTGGAGATTAGCTCCACCAGAGTTCGGAACATTGTTGCACGGTATAAGCGTGGTGTTAGTTCCCGAGGTCGATGACGAAGCGGTGGTGCTGCTGGTGGTACTGCTTGAAGTCGTCGTCGAACTTTGAGTTGTTGTAGTTGACGAGCTTGAGTTCGTTGTGGTCGTTGTGGTATTGCTGGAAGATGTGGTCGTGCTGGTGCTGGTGATAGTATAGCTGGTGGTAGTTTGACTCGAGATCGTAGATGTCGTAGTTGTCGTGGGAGTAGTGAGGCTCTGCGAGGTAGAAGAGGTCGTTAAGGGTAGCGACGACGTTGTGGTTGAAGAGATTGATGTCATGTTGCTTGTAGAACTAGAGTTGCTTGTGGAACTAGAGTTAGTCGTGGTACTCGGAACAATGCTGAATACAGGTGCCGTGCTCGAGGTGCTGGGGCTAGCCGTCGTTGGAGCATTATAGATTGCGGCACCCAGCAAGCCCCCAACAATAAGAGCTGCCCCTATGATAATACCTAGGATTACTGCAATAAGAACTATGGCGTAGAAGGGCCTCAATGTTATTGCTTCTTTTATAACGGGTCCTACGGCCTATTTCTATCTTTACTACTAATCTTACATTTCAATTAGTGCCCTAATTTGCGTAATATGCTGGCTGTTCA
>JASHSF010000045.1 GCA_030036955.1 Nitrososphaerales archaeon | reverse complement strand
AACTATTGGCGGAGGCGAAATACTGGACGGCATAGTCGACGCTTATGCCTTCGCCGATTCAGATCCTTTCCGTTGTGCCACCCACAACAAGGGAATTATGAATGGCATTGTTGCTGTAGCCCTGGCAACTGGGCAGGACACCAGGGCGCTTGAAGCAGGAGCTCACTCCTACGCAACGGTTACCGGTGGCTACCGCTCGCTCACGACTTACGAGAAAGATGAAGATGGAAACTTGGTAGGTACAATTGAGCTGCCAGTAGCAGTAGGTCTGATTGGAGGGGCTTCCGCGGTACATCCTGTCGCAAAATCAGCAGTGAAAATTCTCGGCGTGAAGAGCGCGATTGAACTTGCGGAAATTATTGCCTCGGTTGGTCTTGCTCAAAACTTTGCAGCGCTGAGAGCTTTGGCGAGCGAAGGGATCCAGAAAGGGCACATGAAACTACACGCTAGAAACGTCGCGGCTTCAGCTGGAGCGGAAGGAGATCTCATTGACATAGTTGCCCTCAAGATGGTTGAAGAAAAGAAGATACGATTTGACCGTGCTCAAGAGCTAATTGCAGAGTTAGGAAAATAAATCACGTTGAGTCGTTCATCGCGGAACTTTTAATACGATAATACGTGTCAGCGGCATTTGTTTGGAAAGGGCCCGTGGCCTAGTAAGCGAAATCTACTTGCCTAGATTGGATAAGGCGTTGAATTGAGTTTGCAGCTTCAATGCGCAGCCCCTCTAAGGCAAAGATCGAGGGTTCAAATCCCTCCGGGCCCGCTAATCCTCTTTCCTCAAGTTTTCATAATGAATTTTGGCATGGAGCTCCTAGGATTTTGAAAATAAGCGGAGGCAGCAAAATGTGACCCTACAAAAGCTCGTTCCTAAATCTGAAATTGAAAGAATTTGCCGATTCATTGAAAGCTACGTCTCTAAGGCACATGCTGCTGGGGCAGTTCTAGGTCTAAGCGGAGGGATTGACAGCGCGGTAGTAGCTTTCCTAGTCGCCAAATCTCTCGGCAAAGAGAAAGTCTTGGGCGTCTTAATGTTCGAGGATGATTCGAAAAACTCTAACGATTACAAGGATGCTAGATCTGTTGCCTCTCAGCTGGAAATCCCTACTTTAGAACTTGGCATAACTCCGATTGTCAGTTCGGTTACGGATAGGTTGCATATGGCGGATCGGAACTTATCCCGGTTGACCCTTGCGAACATAAAATCAAGAAGCAGGATGATATTACTTTACGGTCTTGCCAACCAGCGCAACCTACTCGTTGCCGGGACGGGTGACAAATCCGAAATAGAACTCGGTTACTTTACAAAATACGGCGATGGGGGGGTAGACTTTCTTCCTATAGGACATTTGTACAAAACTGAAGTTTTGGCCCTCGGCAAGACTCTCGGAGTACCGAGGAGGATAATTACTAAACCTTCGAGCCCCAGGTTGTGGAAGAATCAAAGGGCTACAGATGAGCTGCCCGCAGATTATCCGATCTTGGATCTCATCTTAACTGAGCTGTTCGAGCACGGCCAAGATCCAACGACTATTGCAAGGGACCTCCGACTAAATGATGACATGATCGCGCGAGCTCTTGATCTGCACCAACAGAGCCGCCATAAGCGTTTCATGCCAAAGTCGCTTCGTCGCATTGTGCCTAAAGGATAGCCTCAATAAGAGCCCCGCTCACTCTTTGGCGATTTTCGATGAAGGTCGAGGCCCGGAGACACAATGCGACGGGCATGATCCAAATAATTCCAGTGAAAGGAATTCCCGAAGTCGCAAAAGGCAATGATGTCTCCAAGTCAATTCTTGAAGGATGCAGAATCTCTGGAATCCGTCTCTCTAGTCAGGACATACTGATCGTGACTCACAAAATAGTCTCGAAAGCTGAGGGTCAGGTGCTGCAGCTTAACTCTGTCGTTCCAAGCGCGTTTGCAAAAAAAGCTGGAAGACACATAGGAAAAGATCCTCGACAGGTTGAAGTTATTCTATCGGAAGCGAGGCGACTGGTAAAGATGGTTCGAGGTTTGATAATAGCAGAGACCCGACACGGCTTCGTATGTGCGAATGCGGGCGTTGATCAATCCAACGTTAAGAAAGGAAGTATTGTGCTTTTGCCGAAAAAACCTGATTTGTCTGCCCGCAAAATCTCAGAGGGAATCCTAAAAACCACAGGAAAAGACTTACCGGTGGTTATATCTGACACCTTCGGAAGAGCATGGCGCGAAGGTCAAATCGACGTAGCTATTGGTATCTATGGACTCGAGCCCTTTTCTGACTACAGAGGTAAGACAGATCAGTACGGGTACGAACTAAAGGCCACAGTAATTTGCATTGCCGATGAGCTCGCCTCAGCGGCTGAACTTGCGATGAATAAGCTCGACCGAGTGCCAGTCGTTGTTGTTCGAGGGTACAAATTTGAAAGAGATAAAGAAATTACCGCTCGGGCTTTAACGCGATCTCCCGCTCGCGATTTGTTCCGATAGCTTTTCTTCCGGGGACTACGTAGTCTTGCCTTCCACGCCTCGTACTATCGGAGTGATCAGCGGGGGAAGTGGATCATCCAAATTTATCAGCGCCATTGAATCATACTCGCCCAAGGATCAGATCGAGCCCATCTACATCGCTAACGTCGGAGATAATTTTTGGCGATTCGGGGTGTACATTTGTCCTGACATCGACATCATAACTTTCACTCTCGCGGGCATTCTTAACAGCTCCAGGGGTTGGGGCGTACTAAATGATTCAAGAAATTTTCTTTCAATGTACTCTAGGCTCCGCAAGGAGCCTGAATGGTTTTCGCTTGGAGACGCGGACCTTGCGGTTTCAGTTTATAGAACTGAGATGCTGAGAGCGGGTCTTACTCTTGAGGAAACCACCGAGAGAATATCCAGCTCTCTTGGGATTTCCCGACGTATTGCACCTGCAACAAATGATGACGTCGAAACCCAAATTCTTACTTCCGAAGGCAAGATGCATCTTCAAGATTTTTGGGTTCGCCTCAGGGGAGAGCCAGAAGCTACCGGTATTGAATACTTGGGAATCGAAGCTGCGAAACCAGCTTACTCGTTCTTGTCAAGCTTGTCGGGATCCGTTCTGATTTTGCCCGCGAATCCATTGTCAAGCATAATGCCCACGATTTCGATTCCTGGAATAACAGACAAGCTTCGAAATTCCAAGGTCGTTGCGATAAGTCCATTCTTGGGTGGTGCAGCCTTTTCAGGTCCCGCCCCTAAATTCATGCGCGCCCAGGGACTGGAATGCTCGAGCTACGGGGTAGCAAAATTGTATTCTGATTTTTTGAAGATTTTTTTGGTTGATAGTTCAGAGGATTCCTCTACGACCAACAAGATAAAGGATCTTGGAATCGAATGTATAAGAACGAACATTAAGATCGAAAATGAGTTTGACAAAGAAGCTGTAGTGAAGGAAATATTGAGGCTGATTTGACTTCCTCCGTTGTCGTGACTCCCGTTAGAGAATTTGAATCGTCGAAGCTTCGACTGGGTTCTTTCCTTAATCGACAGCAACGAATCCAACTATCTACCGCTCTTCTAACGAGGCTGATAATAACAATTGAGAAATCATCGATTGATCGCTTCGTACTGGTTTCGTCTGTACCCAGCGAAGTGGAAATCCTGAGCAGACTCCATGAAAAAGTGAAAGTTCTCAAAGAGACGAATTACCACGGCGGTGTCAATTCTGCCATGAGCGAAGGTTTCCTTTTTGCGCGCTCAGAATTTCCTGAAGGTAAAGTTATTTTTCTTCCTGCCGACTTGCCTCTTATCTCGCAAAATTCGTTGGCGAAAGCGATTGAGCTTTTGAACGAATTCGATCTAGTGATATCGCCGTCGGAAAAACTAGATGGGACGAACCTTCTCGCATTCAAGACAAAAGAGTGCCCAATCAAACTCCACTATGATGACGATAGCTTCAGAAAGCACGTAGAAGAAGCAAACTCATCGCACTTGAATTACATGGTGATCCATGATCAGGAATTCATTCATGATCTTGATACAATGGAGGATTATTCTTTCGCCTCAGCATTCTATAACGCACCAGATTTCAAGGATCTTCTTCAGAAAATTAGAGCGATTTGATTTCGAGAATGTCGAAAAGCAATTTGCTGATAACAAACGCGAAAATATATGGGGAAAAGGGTAGAACTAAATTCGTTTCAATTCACGTAGCCGACGGTAAAATAACAAAGATCATACGAGAGAGAAACCCAAGTAAGCGACCGGGAGAATTTCCCCTCTTTGATGCGGGAGGTAAGATGATACTTCCCGGTTTCATAGACTGCCACTGTCACATGTTTTCGGTTGGCGAACTCGAAAAGGAGGTCAAGCTGTTCGGATCTGAATCAATTGCTGAGTTTCAGGATCGAATTATTCAATTCGACAAGCGGGCTAAATTTCTGAAAAAAGGAGACTGGATATTTGGGAGGGGGTGGGACCAGGATAGGTTCCGCGAGAGGAGAATGCCCTCGAAAGTAGATCTTGATTCTCTGAAACTCGGAAGACCGCTCGTCATGATTCGCGTGTGTGGTCACATCGCGGTGATGAATAGTGCGGCCCTGTCCTTTTTCGAACAACGAGGAGCGTTTCTCGATTCTACCGAGAGAACTGTTGAACTGGATTCACGGGGCAGAACAACTGGCATCATCAAAGAGACGACATTGGCTCAGTGCTGGAATCTTCTGCCTGTATCCGACGTAAGCGAATTGAAAAATGAATTTTGTGTCGCCCAAGATAAGGCACTGAGTTATGGCATAATAGGCGTTCACTGCATCTTGTCGGAAAACTGGCGCAACGAAATTCGCGCCATAAGAGAGCTGGACAGAGAAGAAAAATTGATTTTGAAGACATCCATCCTTTTGCCTGTAGAGGCTCTTCCCACCATCTCGAATATGAAAGCACGAAGAAGACGAATGTACCTGACTGGCAAACGGTTTACAGCGATTGGATTCAAGCTCTACGCCGATGGATCCCTAGGTGCAAGGACCGCCGCATTAAATTATCCTTACAACGACGACCCCAACAACTCCGGGATTCTCAATTATAAAGACAGTGAGATAATTTCTGTCGCACAGCGAG
>JASHSF010000044.1 GCA_030036955.1 Nitrososphaerales archaeon | reverse complement strand
AGGACGCAGCGTAAGATTGATCTTTTTGCAGGAGGTGGACTCGTGTGTTTTACCATTAGGACCTGTGGTGTACGCGTGGGCGCACCATTCGTTGAACGTATAGGATTTTGAACCCTTGTCGTCATAAGTTGTAGTCAGTGGCCCGGTGTGAGTTACTGGATTCGGACTGAAGGTTATGTAGACTGGCACAGACGAATTATTTGGGGTCATGCTCTCGGCAAAAGCCGTTGTCGAAAGAAACGCGGAGGCGATGAAGAGCCCCAGCGTGAATGCGAGTGAAACCCTGAAAATGCGCTGATTTAACATCGGTTACAGTCCCCCGCGCGGGTCGTATTTATTCTTGTTATACGCCCTTCGAAGAAATCCTGTCTTGTTCTTTATCCTTAACTATATCGAATTTCGAGACAAGGATAAGTCATTGCTCATGGCATCCGGCAATTAATGAGTCCGTTATCCGCTGTCCTCCTTGTGCTTCTAGTTCTAAGCTGGATGGGCTTCTCAGCGTATCTCGGGTACGCAAGTCTCTGGACGAATTTCGTTCATGTTGCCTTCGATGTGACACTTGCAATCCTCGGCATAATCCTGGCTGAAATCCACAAGCTCCAGACTAAGAAGAGTTAGGCGATCGAGCCCGATCTATCCGGACTGATTGAAACGAGCCTATCGCCTTATTTCAAGTTTTGGGATCTTAGATCGTCGCAGTCCAGGGTCAGGTAATAGCTTCTGTAATTCAATCCTGCAGAGCCTTCCAGGAGTCTCCCTTTCTCGTCGGTTGTACGCTTGCGCCTCTTGGTTGTTTTGCTACGAATCGTGCCTTTTATCGTAGGGGGTACAAGGTCAGTTTCTGCTTTTGACATATCTTCTTAGATTCTAGCCAAGGCCTAAAGAATTTCGGTCGTAGTACCTGGGTTTCAGAGATAGATGTATGCTGATCCCTTAACGGAACCGGAAATTAGAAGATCCAAATTCTCCATTCGAACCTTAACGGAAGATGCGAGGTACGGGATTCGGACCCGTGCTGGAGGCTTGGGAAGCCACCGTCCTAACCAGGCTAGACTAACCTCGCGAGTTAAAGTCGGCGAGGAACGCCTAGCTGAGCATTGCAATTAAAGAGATCCTGAAGCTAGACTCCCTCGCGGGATTTTTCAAACTTGATCGAGCCATCGCGCAAGATCATGTCATAAACTTCATTCACTTCGAACCTGACTCCGAGCAAGTCGTACTCGCTTTCGCTGAGAAACAGGTTCACCTTCGGAGGGCCGCTCAGATTCTGCCCAAAAGGCATGAAGCCCATCGACTGAAACTGCGACATTATATTTCGAATGAGGTTCGATTCGTCGCCGCCTCCTCCGAACGCTCCCGTCACGAAAGGTTGTTGCCGCTGCTGCTTCACCTGAACGAGCTCGATGCTCTTGCCCGGCTTGCCTGTATCTTGATCTGTCATGCTAGATATTCTCGAAACCCGGACCTTTACGGAGTTCGAGCTGCTAGGTGCGATGCGAGTGTCTCTTTCCATTTGCTTTACTTCCTTTCAATTAATTTTACGAAAATTACCTAAACGTCGCCCTCGACGTTTAGTGTTCCTTCCAGCCCCGTAACGATAGGATTCTCCGCCGCAGTTTCCTGTGCGGGTTCAGTAGCTTCAGAGCTGCTCTCCTTATCGGCTTCGGATGCATTTCCCTTAGCAAGGAGTTCATCAGTGTACTCCCTGCTGAGAACCCGAGAGGAAAAGAGATTCACGAGGCTGTTGGTGGATGCCTCTCCCGAAACCTTCCCGATTCGACCGCGGGTTTCCCTCCACTTGAGCCGGGTGTTGCCGCTCTTGCTAACGTAGATTATCCCGAGTATGTCCCGAGCGTTCACAAAAGTGATGTCGCGAATTTTCTTCAAACTGACCTTGTCGGCTGCCTCGATGTAGATGGAACCTGTCTCTCCTTCCTTCTCAGGAAACACTTCTTCATCGCGAAAGTATCCTTCGGGAATGAAGGACATGCATGTGCTCTGGATCAGAAATCCTCTGAAATTTTCAAGGTCGCATGTAGTTTCTATTGAAACCAAAATCTATCACTAACTTTGCAATCTTCGGTTGCAGGGCGTTATGCTAGGAATGCAATGAACAGCGCCTCGGAATATAAGGATGTTACTCATCTAGAATTTGGTCGAACAGGATTGATTTCTCGAACGCAGACCGGCCCTGCAAGAAGGCCATGACAATTTTTATTTTGAAAGCATACAACTTGCAGATAGCGGGGCGATGAAGAGCATAGCCCAATGAGCTAGAGATCGGGTGCTTCTTGCACTTGAATCTCGAGCCGTGAGAAAGATCTTGAGTTCCGAGCCTTGCGCTATCTAACCGGCTGCAATCGTGCTGGTTCCCGTTTCGCCCCAGAAGAAATCTTCTAGCTTCGTCGCTCCGAGGATCTCGTCAAAATCGTAGCCCATCGAGCCCAATAACTGATCGAAAGTACTTTTCATGTACTCCAGGTACTTGTCGACGTCTATTTCAGAAGGCTTTGCTAGTTTCACCGGTTTCACGCCATCTCCCGTCGTGGTCTTTACGAAAGCAATGATGTCTCCAGCTCTTATTTCAGTTCCTCCCTTTTGCATGAGCTGCGCTGCTCTAACATGTTGCGGGATGGAATCCTTGTAGCGGGATATTTCCTTGCCGATCATGACGTTGAACGCTAGATCCTGCAGTGGGATCTGCTTTTCTTTTAGGCGGAAATAGTCGTTCTTGAGCAGCGATTTGATTTCCTCCCTTGCGCTTTCAAAATCGCCTACCGTCTTTACCTTAGTCAGGATTTCAAGTATCTTGTAGAAGGAGTCTTTGATGAACTGGGGCGTCTGGCTCTTCTTTCCCGTCAGCCCCTTGAGATCGAAGGTTCCGTCGGAAAGTATTCCAAAGTAATTTTTCTTCCTTTGGCTCATGGCGACGTAGCGGTATACCTTGTCCACATCTAGCTCTATCCCCAGTTCCTTTTGAGTCCACTCTGATACCTGGGAAATCTGCTCCTCGGAAGGAGCCTGTAGGAAAAGCGAATCTGTATCGGAATAAACAACTTCAATTCCAAGCTCCTTGCACTTTGCAATCGTCTTTGTAATAGAGTAGCGCCCTAAACTTGCAACGGCTTCCGCGGCCGGAAGGCAGTACAGCGGGAAGCTCTCAAATCCAAGTACTCCATAGCTTTGTCCGACAGGAACGAAGATTCCATTCCGCCCGGCGAACACCGTGTGATTCTTCTCCGTTGTAAGGCAGTAAACTAGCCCAGTGAACTTTTCCTTGGTGAACCACTTGTTCTTTACTTCCCCAGCTTCCATCAATCCAACAGCTGCATTTGTCCAAGAAATTCGGTAAACTCTGTAAGGAGTATCGCATTGCTTCCTCGGGTGATAGCCCAGTTGTGCGAGAATGGAGCACACTTGGTCAGCCAGCTTTTCACTAGCCGTCGTATATCTCAGATCACGAAGATTACCGTCACCTTTTCGAAGAGCCGCCATGAGTCTCTGCTTCACGGCGATCGACGATTGGAGCAAAACAGGGGGCACCTGTTTGTTCCTTGCCCCTTTTCTGATCTCGGAAATACAGAAACGATGCAGAGCAGGGTTTGCAATTCTAAAGCCTGTGTCGTACTGTTTGTACTCGATATTCATACGTTCGAGAAGACTTCTGATTTCCTCCCGGAACAAGTTTCCTCTGGGGTTTCCTGGACCGCAAGACTGGGTGATCAGGATCCTGTAATCGATACCTCGGTGGTTTCCGTTTGAATATAGCTTCTCGGGAGTGCAACCTAAGCTGCCCTCGGAAATGATCCATCCGCAGAGCTCTGCAAAATCGCCTTTCTTGAATTCGAAGCTGTATCGCGAATGCCCCGAGCTCAGCGAAATCGAACCACCCAACGACTTGATTTTATCTATCTGAGGCTCACTTAGATTGTCGCAGAGGAATGATTTCGATTGTTTGTTGTAGTAGCCAAACTTCGATGCATAATCCCAAAGGCTAGTAAATTGAGAGTCGATATGATGCCCGGTTATGACCATCGGAAAAGAAATTGCAAATTTATCAGTACCTTGAAACTCGGCAAGTGAAATTATCGAATCGTCTTGAATAGCTAGTGGCGGATTGATTCGGGGTATCTCAATATTGGTCCACTTTTCAATTTCTCGGGCTTCCATGAAAGTGACGGGTCTGTGTCCCTGCTTTACCAAGAATCTGTGATTGTTTGTAACTTTGAGATCAAGCTGCTTCCCGTTTCTGAAACAGAATAGTTCGTCTTCATAGTGGTAGATCTGAGTTTCGACAACTTCGTCAACTTCTGGGGCCATTGTTGCTGGATTTATGCTAACGACTTTATCGCCAACCCTAACGTCTTTTATGTTCTTGACTCCTTCTGTGCCGAGGATTTGAGTGTCTTCTGTAAAACAAGCGTTGAGTATAACCTTCAAACCCTGGCTAACGACCTTGTAGAGATCCTTTTCCTCCTTCGAAAGCGTGTTGCTCTTCGTTAGCTGCTTGTAATAATCAACCCTAAGATCTCGTAGCGATCCGACGACCAGCGATTCGATGCCCCTTCTCTTCGTGCAGTACCAGCTCCCAACTTCAGGAATCGTATTCTTCCTGCACTCCTCGTGTGGGCAGTTGACGGTCTCGTACGAGATGTTGAACACTTTGATGATGCTCGGGTACAGCGAAGCGAAGTCGAGAACGGATACGTTGAAGTGTACACCGCTTTTAGGATCAATAACCAGTCCTCCCTTGTACTTCTTTCCCTTGATTATCGCCTCGGACTTTGCGCCGCCCTTTTCCTGGAGCTCCTCCGGTCGCGGAATCAGTGCGTTCTGCTGGCGGTGCTCGAAGTAAAGCATGCTTCGAATCCAGTTGGACACTCCTAGCCTTGACAGGTCGTCAATCGGCATCTTGCCGACGCGCGCGATGACTATCAGGAGCTTCATCAGGACGTCGTTGTAAATGCTTGCGAGCTCGTACGTGAGCAGAGTGTCCCAGAGATTGTAGCGCGCCATTTCGTAGATTGGCAGGTCGCCGATCAGACCGTCGTACTCTATCTTCGTCTTGCCGAGTAGAGCTTCCGACACTCCGTTCAGCGTCTTGTCGGAGTACTTGTTTCCGAAGGCGTAGACTTGAAGGGATCTGTTGTTATACGTTTTGTACAGATCTATGTGCACTCCGTGCTTCAACCCGGCGAAGTTGTTTCCGAGCTGAATCGGTATATCCTCTCTAAATAGCCCGATTTCGGGCCTCTGGGCCCTGTGGTAGAGATAATCGAGATCGAAATCGTCGCCGTTGAAAGTGGCAATGAACGGATAATCGAGCATGTCGGTGAAGAGCGAAATCAGTAGATCCCTTTCGGATTCGAAAAAAAGTGCCTCCGTTCCAACCGGAAGCTCGTTGCGCCCCTGATCCATGTCCTTGCGCTCGAGCAGATAAGTTCGCCTCAGATCCTTGGAGACAATCGAGGCTCCCACGACCGGATACATGGCTTCCTGGGGATTAGGAATTCTGTTTTCGGGAGAGAGCACTTCGATATCGAGAGCAGCCCGCTTTATGTCGGGTAGTGGTTGGTTCAGAAGACCCGCCCAGTCGACGATGGCTTTCTTCATGTCGGTTTTTGATGATTCAACAGTTTTCTTCAGCGCCTCGCGCACCTCCTTTGGGGTCTCGTAAGGATCGGGTTGGATCACTCCTTTGGAGATTTTGTAATATGCCCCGAAAAGCAGTCCCTTGTCGTAAGCGAAATTTTCGTAGTACTTGATATCCGCTTCCCAGAGGGTTAGGTCGTTTCGCAGGCTCTTTTCCTGCCCGCCTATGGCAAGCGGGTCAGTCGCGATGATCTGGCTTACCTCGATTTCCCTGTCGCTCAGGAGATCTTTTTTCTTGACGGGTATGACATCAACAATATTTTCTCTTCCCTTCACTTCGCTCCTTACTTGCGCGATACTGTCCCTCGAAAAACAGTAAGGTCTGTGCCCAGTGTTGTCGGACCAGAGAAATATCTTGTTCTTGCTAGGTTCATAGAATTTTAGGATAGCAACTCTACGGGCACCGTCGTACGTTGCGGAAACCAGAATCGAGCGGTCGAGCTCTGTTACTTCGGTTATTGCTTCGTTGAGCTTCCTTCTGAGCTTCTCCCTTGCCCCAGGTTCGAGCTTTTTCCTTTGGGGAGTAACGGGCGCTTGCTCGAATGAACTCTCGAGAGTCGTTTGAACCATCAAGTTAGAATGGTGTAATGAATGCTGAGAAGGTGATAATCGTTGCGCTGATGTTTCAGAACTATCGCTAAGGGAAAAAAGAAAAGATATTGCGGGATTCGGATTAGCCGAAATCCCAAGTTTGCGTTTTAGTTCTGAATTATTGGAAGCACGTCGCCGGTGATGGTTTCCATGTTCCTGGCTTGCTGCGTCTGCTGCATCACCACCGAGCATCCGCACCCTGCGTGGTGTTGCTTACCCTTTCGGAGAGAACCTCGGTATAGTCCCTGTTCAAGGGTGTGACCGCTTTTTTGCTCC
>JASHSF010000043.1 GCA_030036955.1 Nitrososphaerales archaeon | reverse complement strand
ATTAGAATCCGATTGTCGTGCGAGTGTTAAGCCCGTCTTAATCTTAGGTAATCGTTCGAAGCTTCTTCTATCTGTAGGTCGTTTC
Source organism: Nitrososphaerales archaeon (assembly GCA_030036955.1). Classification (GTDB taxonomy): domain Archaea; phylum Thermoproteota; class Nitrososphaeria; order Nitrososphaerales; family CADDZS01; genus JASHOD01. The sequence continues at coordinate 7,052 of JASHSF010000043.1, read as the reverse complement.
GAAACGGGTGAGAGACTCGATCAAAATTGCCCTATTTTCAGGAATGTCTTCAATTCATTCGCGTAACTGCACTCTTTAGACATTCAACGCTGTGAAAATGCGCTCGAATGGGAGCATCTTTCGTGTGTGTAACGAGAGTATATCCTTCTGCTGAGTTGTCAAAAACTTCTTCGCATCCGTCAGCCTCACATTTGGTTTCAGCCATTTTTGTTTCGACGATGATTGAATCTGGCTCGGTCGTTTATTCTTTAAATTTTCTGTTCAATCACAGGACGAAATTCGTCCCGTCACAAGCTTTATCGATCTATAATTTTGTTCCAGATACTTGTTGTAAGTGGATCGTCCAATACTATTCGAGCTTTGCCTCCGCTGACAATGTAAATCGCATTCAAAAGACACTCGTGCGAGCAAAAATGACCAAAGCACTTTTTGTAATCTGGATTCTTGACAACTGCCTCAATCTTCGACAGTTCGCAATTGCAAAAATAACAAACGGCAAAGCTTCCTCTACAATAGGGACATTTTGCGCTCAAAAAAGCAAGACAAGCGTAATCAAAAAGAGTGGCTTATAATCCGGATGCAACGTCCGCTAGTTGCATTGCAGCCCATGAGCATGCTTTCAAACACCTTGAATTGTTCGAAAGGCGAAAAATCTTCTACGTTACTGGAAATCCTTGGTATGCGGCGGCAAGGCATTTGGCTTTCCGCGTGGATGGTCAAGCGGACAAAGCAGGAAACGTTTGAGGACGAATTCCGAGATCTAACACTATTGTACGAATTTTCAACTCTTGCAAATATGAAGAAAATCCTGATGGCCGATAGTTTCAAGATCCATAATGATTAGGGTTGGGATATTTTCTCATCCATTAGTCACTTAAAGGATATCCTTCATTCCCTCGGCACAGAAAAAGTGCCGAGACGTTTCGGACTGCCCGGAGCGTAAGAACCGGCTTTGATTAGCGAATGAAAAGCTAACTTTTAGGGCAGAAGTCCTAGATCCCCGCGATATTTTTTTCCAAGGTCTCCAGGACTTCGAGGTGGTCGCTCCGGAATTCCGGTGGGAGTTTTTTCCGGCTAAAGTACCCGGCGACTTCGATGTCTGAGGATAGCTTTCCCACCTTGTCGATGGAAACGTCGTAGATAAAACACAGATCCCAGTGCTTGTCACCAAAAGACTGCACGTCGACGAGTCGGACGCTACTCGGTGACGCTCCAATCTGCTCCCTCACAATCCGCTCGATCGCCAGTTTTGGATCTTCACCAAAATTGATGAGCGAGGAGGGAAACACCCATTTTCCAGCTGTGTATTCCGGACGGATCTTTTTCACAAGGAGCATTTCGTTTTCCGCATTCCTCACCCTAGCGAACGACGAGATGTGGACAAATTCTTCTGGCTGCTGACCTGGAACTTGAAGGACAAGCCTTGCCAATTTTGGACTTGAGGCGCTCATGATGGTCTCATAACCACAGTGCAGGATATAAGCGAAAGCTTGAGAACTGAGAATGCGAGGTAGGAAAGCTTCTGTTGATCTTTCTAGCCATCAATGGCTACTTTCTATTCCAAGGGAAACACAGGGATATCAAAGGAAAGTCGAGACACATATAGGCGGAGATTTTCGCAAGCAATCACGAGCTCCCCTTCGAATTCTTGGCTTTGACTGACATAAACTCTGATTTGCTCTGCAAAAATTCAGAAATTGATTTTATTCCCGACTTTTGAAAAACCCCTAGATGCGACAGGCAAGCGATCAAACTTGAGTTTAGTAGGCTTAGTTATACAAGTCATAGTAGGGATAATTATTGTTGCACCCGCGCTCTGGTTGGCTGGAAGAGCGCTGGTAGGCAAGAAAGCCAAATTCTCGCATGCCGTTGGGATTGTTGTCCTCGGCTCAATTTTAGGTGCGATCATCGAAGCTTTCCTGCATAGCGGGCTCCTCTCCGATATTGTAGTGTTCATTGTCTGGCTCGGGCCGATCAAGTACTTGTTTGAATGCGGCTGGCTGAAAGCCTTCGCGGTAGCCATCGTCGCAGTCATAATATTCGTGATCACCGCCGTGATCCTGACGATCATAGGAATAGGAATAGTTGGTATTGGTTTAGCTGGTCTTTAGAGAGGCTTTCATGCCCGTAAAAAGCCTGTAATGCCCAAGAATTTTAGTTCCGAGATCCAACGAATTGTGCAGTATGACGTAGAACATTTCGCTTGACTTGATAAAGTCATGAAAACATCAACCCAAGTGCAAATAATCTCAAATAAGTATTCAGCACATGCTCACATAATTTCTCGTTATCCGCTCAGCCGAGTCCCAGGCTGGCCTGCCCATAAATTTTGGTTCTGCGCTCCCTCTTCACCTTTCTTCCCCTACGCATATGACGCAAGGTGCGCTGAAATTCGAATCCGAACCCGCCAAGCAAATCGCGCGCTTCATTGTTAGAACGGGAGACAAATACGATCGGCTCTTCATTTTCAAATGAAAAGCCAAGCGCTTGCGATAGAAGGCGTTCAGCGACGATTTCGCTAGTTGCGATCCATGGTCCGATTCTTCGTCGTTGTGCGACGATGTAACCGTCGATTCGCCCGAGCGAATCGCGAGAAACAAGAAATCTTTTCGGATCATCCTTCCAAAATGAGAGTATGAGATCCCTTCGCTGTGCGCCAAAAATCGGATGATCGAACGATTCTAGTTCCGAAATTTCTTCTCTTGCTAGGGTCGCAATATTCTGAGGGTGCTCCGTTTTAGTCAGGGGCATATTTTTACGTGTGAAAACATCGGTCAAGTCTTCCTCTACGAAGCCATATTGCTGATAGAGCGGAGCAGCGGCAGGCCTCGCGTCGAGTAAGGCAGCCGGACATTTTCGCTCGTCAAGCCGTTTCAGAATTTTGTCTACAATCATGTGGCCGATGCCGCGATTCTGGAAATTCGGATCCGTTCCAATTAGCCCAATGTACGAGAACGCACCGTAGTCGATGGATGCCCCAAATCCAACGACTCTGCGATTTTCCCTCGCAACGAAGGAGCCGTCAGGCTGAAGGAGTAAGTAGCGTTCAATCTGCGACCGAAACGAATGGTCGGCGTCATAAGAGCGCCTCAAAACGTCATCAATTGCGCCGACATCTTTTGGATCGAAATTCTCGATGACAATGATCAAATGCCTACTTACCATTTCCGGACTTGCTGAAGGCCAGCTGTTATGTTACGACAAAGTAGCCAGGCTACGTTCTCACTATGACGCAAAGAAATACGAGCGGGTTGCCTAAAAATTAACTCTGAACGCTATTGTTATATATATGTAACCATTATAGTTACTTTATGTCGTATTATGAGCTCTGGGCGGTACTCAGAAATTGGAAAACGGACTTCACAACTGAAGACTTTGCCAGAGCTTTCCCTAGTCCAGATCCTAGGAAAGTCCTAAGCGACATGTCCAACAAAGGACTTTTGAAACGAAAAGAGCGAGGACTATACGAAGCAGTAAGTTCTGAAAGCTATGCAAAATCAAAAAATAATGTTGATGAAGGTTACGAACTTCTAAAACGATCTAAACTGTCATATGCTCTGTCCAAGGTTGACGGCGTTTTTGTCTGGACGAACGGCGGATATAACGCCAATCGTTTTTTCGGATCTTATCCAATTTACATCTCGATTGTAAAATCAGAGATCGAAAAATGGAAAGCATTCCTTGATAAGAATGGGAAGAAGTATACTATCTACGGCACGACACCAACTGAGACTCTTTACGGGATATACTACGTTCTTCTTCCGGAGGACATAGTAGAATCAACAAACATCAAAGGACTGAATGTCGAACCGTTGGAAAAGACCGTTAATTTTTGCATGCGAGAATCTTACACGTACGAACCTGCATTAGAAATGCTCGAAAAAAAGTACAATCTCGGTCTTGGCACAAAATACGCAGAGATTGCTGAATCAATGGCATGAGCTTAATGACTCTTACATCGAGAGAAAAGGAGATCCTCCAAGTACTTCGAACAATCTATCCTTATCGAGACAGGTTCACACTGATCGGCGGATACGCCGTTGATGCCTATTCTCCCCTTCCAAGATATTCTGTCGATTGCGATGTGGTGATTTCCAAATCTAAGCTTGACGAGTTTTCTGATCTCTTCCTTCAAAATGGATTCAAAGAGAGATCGCAGATCTATCTCAATAAATCGGAAGGGCTGGAAGCGTGGGAATTCGTTAAACTCGTAAACGCTGATAATGTTTCAATCGAGCTCCATTTGGACGGAGTAAAGTGTCGGCAGACAGAAGCGATCTGGACAGAGACCGAAATCAAATCTAACGCTTCCGAGAGGCGTGTAGTTGGGGTAAGTGGTTCGGTTTTATCAAACATCGTTTCAAAGGAACTCCTTGTTACAATGAAGCTTCACTCCGGAAGAGATGCTGATTTGAGGGATGTGACAATGTTAATGGAATCAATTCGATGGTTTAAGGTCGAAGACTTTGCACGCAGGGGCAACATCCAAAAAGTGATAGATCAGCTGACCGCGGATTTGGAGAAGATCGAAAAACCCGGTTTCGAACAAGAGCTAAAAGCCTTCTTTTCTTCGAAGGACGGACAGGACAAACGCATACAGCGCGCTTTGGCAAACGTCTCTAACTTGAGAAAAAAGTTGAAAGAATCTTTTTGAAATTGTGGCGGAAGCGTGCGAATGGATGAAGGCGCTTGAAGCAGTTACTTGCGTCAAAAGGGGAATAATTCATGATCACATATTGGTGTCAATTGGCTTGACGATCAGATTAGGATGCGAGCCGTATGGGCTTAATTTCAAAAAGGTCGAATGATTGGAAAAAGAGATGAAAAGGGTACGCCTGGTTTCCTTCCGTCGAACGTCAAGACAGTATTTTTCGATTTAGGAAACACGCTTGTCTTCTCCATTCCAACATCGATAGCGCCGACATCCTTTGACTGGAAATTCTCGATGATCAATGCGATCTCTAAGATTGATAACGTTATACTTGGTCCTAGTATCCAAATCAGTCAGTTGGGCCACAAAGCTATCCTCACGATCATTCCAATCTGGCAAGAATGTCTTCGTGCGATCTAGCGATCTTGTTTTTGTTGACTTGATCTATGTCTACAAAGCTGAGTTCTGTCCAAGCATTGAGCATCTTAGCATCGATTAGATTGCTTCTTATCGTTCCCTCGTACAGAAACTGGAGATCCCAGTGTTTCGAGCTTTCAGGATGACGTTTCGGAGCATACACCTCCGAGTATACCTTCGGCCCGGACAGGTGGAGCTGTTCGATGTTGTCAAATCCAAGCTGCTCCCTTGCGATCCTTGCGATCGCTTCTGCTGGAGACTCTCCATACAGCAAGTGACAAGAAGGGAGCATCCAACCCTTGCTATGTGCTTCAATCCTATCCTGGGTAAGAGCCCCGATATGATTCCAAGGTGCTTGAGGATTTAGGCGGCCCATCAATACACTTCGCGACTTTTGCGAGTTCCTGATTAAGAGGAATGCCGAGATGCAAAAACCGTCCTTGGGTATCTCGGAGATTCCCAGTCCTTCTCTTCCTTTTCTGCTGAAAGCTGCAAATCTACGATCAGTGGTCAGTTCCTTTTCCCTGTCACTAACCTTAGCGAGGAGCGCTTTAACTTCCTTTCTTCTAATCAGATCAAGCTCTTTTTGCCGTTGGCTCAGTTCCTAAGAGAAGTGACAATGCCTGGTAATTCGTCTGAACCCGGTATCAACAATTCTAACAAAATATTTGCATTCTTAAGGAGCCCTTTAGATGAACTCCCGGAGACACTTCTGTCACCAACTATACGCAAGTCTCTTATCGTTACCCTAGTCCAACAATCGATAGATAGAGTCTAGTAAAAGGCTGATTATGCAGCAAACCTCTCTTATTATTGGGCAGATCTTTGCGTCAACGATGCGTCAAACTCCCCCAAATTTTCTAAAAGTCAAGTCCAATTCGGCTCATCTCCAATATGGTACTAATTGATATAATGCTCGCGATATTGCCAAAGACAACGAGGACAAGATCCTCATCCCTTTTTTCATAATCACGTGAGATCGGATGGGTCTTCAAGATATACTTGATCACTTGATGCGACGCCCGATTCAAGTCACCGTGGCAATGCAGCCGCCCTGGCAAACTAACCCAAAACGAAAACCAAAAACGGTATCAGAAGGTCTGAGTCTGTATCTCAGATTCTTTATCAAGGACAAGGTAGCTTTCGCCGGTTTAGTTTTGATTGCTGTATTCCTAATTTGGGGCACTATAGAAGGAATCATGCAAGAACTGCAAGTTATATACCCGTACGGCAGACTCTTTGGGCAACCCTATGGTTGGGCGTTGATTCCTTCCAACCCGTTCGCACTGAATTTCAGCCCCAATTACGTACTCCAGCCACCCTCCTTTGCTCACTTTCCAAGCTTTCTGTTTGGCACAAATATTGACGGGCAAAGCATACTTGCGCGTATAATGTATGCGGCCCCTCACGATGTTGAAGCTCCGATCATCGTAGTTGGGAGCGCGCTCGTTATAGGAATGTTCCTTGGTACGGCATCGGGATATTTCGGCGGTTGGGTGGACGAAGCGATCATGAGGCTTACCGACGCGTTTCTCATACTTCCAACTCTAGTTCTTGCCATATACATCGGCGTTCTCCTAGGGCCCGACAACTTTTCATCAGTGCTCATTGCCCTAATGATCGACTGGTGGCCGGTTTACGCAAGATTCTTCAGAGCCCAAGCTCTAACAGTGAGGGACAGGGGTTATATTGAATCATCAAAGCTGAGCGGTATAGGTTCTTTCAGAGTCCTGATCAAGCACGTAATTCCCAACTCTATTGATCCGATCATTGCTTACGCCGCGCTGGATTTCGGAACCGTAATCCTATCCTTAGCTTTACTTGCTTTCGTTGGGATCGGGATCTCGCTATATCCAGAGTGGGGCCAAGAGTCCACTTTCGGTTTGGATTATTTTCCCGCTTTCTGGTGGTGGGCTGTTATTCCAGGAGCTGTCATCGGAGCGATTACAGCTGCCTTTAGCCTAGTTGGTGACAGATTGCAGGA
>JASHSF010000042.1 GCA_030036955.1 Nitrososphaerales archaeon | reverse complement strand
AGCCTTTTCGCTTTTTCAGCCGAAGCAAGAACGATCACCACCGAACCGTCAGCGCTTTCGCTGATTTCTCTCGACGTGAGAGGAGAAGCGACTTCTTCGCTTGCTAGAATATCCTCTGGCGTGACGGAATCACCGTAAACGGCTCTGGGATTTTTTAGAGCATTATTCTTATTCTTGGCAGCTACCACAGCGCAGTCCGCGTGCGTATTTCCAGAGTCCTTCAAGTAACGCGTCATTTCAAGCCCCGCTAGGTACTTTGGGTTCACTCCGTCAAGACGGCCGAAGTGAGGATCAAACCCGAGCTCTTCGACAGCCTCCTTGCTCGTGACATCTGAGAGCTTGCTGTGCGACTCCACAACAACGATGTCGCTCACCCCAGCTGCAATGTGCATGTAAGCGTGGCCGATTCCGAGAAGACCGTCTCCAGTGACTGTCAGCAAGGGTCTCAGTTTTGCTCCAATCTGGTCCGGCATGTATTCGTCGCTTATGCTGTTGCCCTCCCAAAAGTCCTCTGCGCAGCAAATGAAAGAACCGACGTCTTCGCGCACGTCAATGCCCGCGTCAGCATACGCGTGAATCGCGGCCTCGTACATCATTTCTTTGTACGATAAACCCGCGAGTATGGAGTCAAACTTTGATGCCCCTATGCCGACAATTGCGACTTCTTTCTTCTCGGGCAAAAGAATTCCGAAAACCGAACTAGCACCGCATCCGAATGCAATTTAAGATTTTGTACGGAGCGATCTAATTTGAATGCAAACGGGCCTGCCGACAAGTATCTTAACTCGTGCGATTTTTCATTTGGAGCAGTGTGACAAATTGTGACGTTTTACGTGGAGAATCAAGCGAAGATCATTTCTAGTTTCTTCCCGGAGCAAGCTGACGATTACAATCAGCTTCTCGAATCCTTCGGCAATTTCGTTGAGAAAGATATTGCCCCTAGCGCCAGAGCGATCGACCGGCAGGGAAATTTCCCAAAGGAAAACATGGAGAAGATCTTCAAGCAGGGTTTTACAAATATTCCATATCCCCATGCTTTAGAGGGCCTAGGTCTTCCGTACCCAATTTACATTGCCTGCATGGAAATGGTGGGCAAAGCTTGTGCGAGCACTGCGATTTCGTTGGCAATTCACGGAACAGTTTGTGACGGACTATACCAGTTCGGCGACCCAGATCAGCACGAAAAATACCTCAAGGATTTGATCACAGGCCGAAAGCTCGCAGCTTTTGGACTCACCGAACCAACCTCGGGATCTGACGCGAGGGGTTCCATGACTACCAGAGCAGAATCTGGTCCGGCCGGTTCTTGGAAAATCAACGGGGAAAAGATGTACATCACCAACGCGTCAAAAGCCGACTACTACTTCGTGTTCGCGAAAACCCCAAAGGGCTTCGCGGCTTTCGTTGTGCCCAATGAATCTCCTGGGTTTTCATGGGGTTCGAACATTACAAAGATGGGGCTGAAAGGATCAACTCTGATGGGCTTGACTTTCAGAAACGTTTCAGTTCCAAAGGAGAATTTGGTCGGAACAGATGGGGAAGGATTCGAGTACGCAAAAATGATGCTTTTCGGCGGGAGGATAACTATCGCAGCGCTAAGCGTCGGTATCGCCCAAGCCGCGATGGAAAAAACGATCGCTTACTCCAAGGAGCGGGAAGCTTTTGGTAAGCATCTGTCAGATTTTGAAATCACACAATCAAAGATTGCAGACATGATGACGCAGATTAATGCTGCTAGGCTCATGACTTACTATGCGGCTTTACTCAAAGGCAAAAAGCAAGATTTTTCGATCGAGGCATGCGAGGCAAAGCTCTACGCAACCGAGATGGCACTCGACGTGTGCAACGAGGCGATCCAAATCCACGGTGGATACGGATATACAGACGAAGCTGACGTGCATCGCCACTGGCGCGATGCAAAGCTCATGACGATCGGCGAGGGAACGTCAGAGATTATGAAGATAATAATTGCGGGAAAGGCGCTCGGCAAGAAATAGGCAATCGGCCAGTTATCTCGATGATCGCGTCTCTTCCGGGAAGAAAGACGCACTGATTTTTATAATAAGTTAAAGGAAAATATTCGCTGCTCCGAATTTGAATACCGTCAAGAAGATTGCACTTCTGGTTGTGATCTTTTCGATCGCTGTCGGATCTGTCTTCGGATTTCTCGTTCGATCCGGTGCTGGTGGAACGGGGCAGCGAGTTTCCTTTGCTGCTTCTTCGTTTTACGTCACAGGCGAATACAGCTGTTCTCCGATCCTGGGGAATTACTCGGATTGGCTCCAGCTCTACGTTATTGGAAACAGAACTTCTCTAAACTTGAACACAGTTACCATTTACGACTCCGATGCTCGCATTACTCTCACGATGCCGCTCAACTCAACGGCTTCGGCGTACGTTTCGTACGATCCGATTAACGACACATTCGAGGCGCTCAGTCTCCCCCTTCCCTCTTACTGGGGCCCGAACGTCGGGCTCGACATCAGCTTGAGCTATTATTTCAGCGGAAACACGCCGCAGACGTATTCGATAGGCACAACACCCATCTTTCAAAAGTCGTCGATCACTTGCTAGCGGGCAAGAGCTCAGCGACGAGTTCTGCTACGTCTTTCACCTGCATCGGATTGCCCTCGCTCACCCTCAAAGAGTCTTCGAACATAGATAGACAGAAAGGACACTCGGTGGCAATCATGTCGGCACCTGTCTCTCTCGCCTCGTGAGTTCGGATGCTCGCTATGGACTTTTGCTGCGGCACCTTGTACCAGTAATTTGAACCACCTGCGCCGCAGCAGAACGTTTTGTCCTTGTTGCGGCGCATTTCATGAATATCAGATCCCCTCTCTTTCAGTATCGTTCGCGGCTCTTGGAAGATGTTGTTGTATCTCGAAGCATAGCACGCGTCGTGAAGAGTGACAGAAATCTCTTGAATTTTTTCTTTCGGGATTTTTATCCTCTCTAGTGCGATAAGATCGGCAATCAGCTGCGTATGGTGGATGACTTCGTAGTTACCTCCGAACTGCGGGTATTCGTTCTTGATCGAGTTAAAGCAGTGCGGGCAGGTCGTGACGATTTTTTTCACTCCATACGTATTCATTTTCTCAATGTTCTGGTACGCCAGTTCCTGATACCTGCCTTCTTCCCCGAGGCGTCTTGCAGGATCACCCGTGCACAGTTCCTCCGTCCCCAAAATGGCAAACGAGACCCCGGCTTGCGAGAGTATTTTTGCAAGCGACTTTGCCACAGTCTGCGCTCTCTGATCAAAGGAGCATATGCAACCAACCCAGTACAGGTACTCTGCACTCGGTTTTGAAGAAAAAGTGGGAATGCACTGGTCCCCCGCCCAGTCAGCTCTTGAACCGGAATTGAAGCCATACGGATTTTGGTTCTGGCTCAAGTTTTGAAGAAGTGTCGTTTTGTCCTTGTCAATCCTTCCATTCGCTACTAGGTTGCGTCTGAGATCGTAAATGATGTCTAGGTGTTTTACGGCGACTGGGCAGCTGTGCACACAAGCTCCGCAGCTGGTGCAGGACCATAGCTCGTCTTCTCCAACGGCTGAGAGAGGTTCACTACTCGGTCCCTTTTCATTATCAAGAAGAGCGACCTTTCTCACCAATACTCTTGGCGAGAGGGGCCTGCCCGCCGCAGTTGCCGGACATGCGGTCTCACACGCTCCGATTTCCACGCAGGAATTGTACGAAAGACGCTCGAATCTTTCAAATTCAGAAATCTGGTTGACTCCCATCTTGATCTCGGAAGCATCGACTTTTCCTTCCATAACGTCACTGAGCTTGAAAGGTAGGCGCATAGAGGGAAGCGTTCTGTCGAAGCTTTGCACGAGGTTTACGGTGGGCAGCGCATAGAATAGAACAACCAGGCTGTTTCGGATTATATTCAGCACTGCATCGTAAAGAAACAGGCTGGTGACCCATGAGAGAATGAGCTCGGTCGTTGTAAACACAATAGCAAGGATAAGAACGAGCTGCAGTTCCGACGAGAGCCTCGAAAAGTTTCGCGATGAGTGAAGAATCCCCTTTTCCACCTTCTTGCTCTGATCATAGCGCTGGATGCGCCACACAAACGCGGTTGCCAGACCAAGGATCAGCGGGACAGAAACGACTAGCAGAATGATCCTTATGAAAGACAGAACGGGCAGCGGCCAAAGCGGATCGAAAAGAACGAATACTATCGACAATCCTACCCCGAGAGCTATGGAAAGATGCATTAGAAAGACCGGTTCGAGGGTCGTAAGGCGGTTTGATTCGTCTTTGCTCAGGAGAAGGAATCTCTCGAGATTCAAGTTCACTCTATTCTTTCTCGAAAGAGCGAAAATCGCGTAAAAAATTGCAATGACGCTCGCTATTGATGCAACGTACAGGACATCAAAGAGAAGAGAATAAGAATCCAATTCGAGAGACGCTAAGGGTTATCCTTCATTTAACGTTAATTCGTGAGTTGTCTTTTGCATTGGCTAGTAGGCATTAGAGCAAGACAAATAATCCAACTGTTTTGATCTTTCTCATTCATAATCAAAAATCGAGATCCTTCGCCGTCGGGACAGAAAAGATCTATGGGCCGATGTACCGCAACGGAGGCTTCAGAATTCTCGAACTTCAAGAAACATTTTAAGGCGGTTGAATTCGAAAGCCATCAGGTCAATGTCAGCCACACCGACTCTAAGCCAACGATTTGCCGCGGAAGTTGTCGGCACTTTTATTTTCGTGTTTGTTGGCGCGGGCTCAGCGGTCGCCAGTTCCTTGTTGGGGGCGAGTGACGGCACCGCGCTTTTGATTGGAGCGTTTGGTAACGGTCTTGGCCTCGCGATTGGTATATCCACAACGATGTCAGTTTCGGGCGGAGCCTTGAATCCCGCGGTAACAATCGGCCTCTGGGTTGGAAAGAAACTTCCGGGGAAAGATGTAATCCCCTACATTGTTGCCGAAGTCGTCGGGGCAACTCTCGCATCCATGCTCCTTGTAGTCGTGACTCCTTTCGACATAGGCAAGGCAGTAGGCTGGGGCGCTCCCTCTTTGAGCTCGTCGATTAATGTGGGCCAGGGCATAGTTTTCGAACTCGCAATGACGTTCTTTCTCGTCATGACGGTCTACGGTACGATAGTAGACGAACGCGCCCCGAAAATTGCCGGTCTGGGAGTTGGATTCATTGTAATCGCCGATGTTTTGGTAGGAGGGCCCTTTACCGGCGCGGCAATGAATCCCGCCAGAGCAATTGGTCCTATGCTGGCGGGACTTGTAGGTATTGGCTTCCCGTCCGATTGGTACATTTACTGGGTTGGGCCGATAATCGGAGGCATCCTGGCGGGTCTGATTTACCACTATGCCCTCGAGACAAAGAAAAGCTAAGATCACAGCCAGGTACTGCTTAGGGTAATCTGCTCCGCTGCTTCGACTTAAAATGCGCCCAGATAACTTCCGCACTTAGCCCATATTCAATTGCTCACTTGGCACTCAAAGACGGCCTTGTAATGAAGAAACTTAACGTGTAGTTCAGGCATCGGAGAAATGGAGTGGCCACCTTTGTCGCAACCGAAACAATAGTGCCCTAAATTTAGCTGTTAGGGTCTCTTTAAGGTGGGGCGGATGTTCGCAACCATCGATTCAATGAATCTTTGTCAAGAAGACCGCAGGCGGCGAAAGAAGACAATTTCTTACCTCAAATGCAAATAGCTAGGACGGATATGTGAGTCTTCATAATAATTATTTACGGCATCAATTAGATTTAATAATAAATGCTCAAAGTTTATTAGCATATTACGATAATTTCTCCGATATAATATCAGGGGCCAAAAAATGTGAATAGAATTACAATTGTCATAATCGCCGTAGTTGTAATTGTTCTGGTAGTGGGAAGTTCTATTGGATTCGGGTTTCTCAAAAATCAATCGACTACGACGGGCGTTTCTCCCTCATCGACCATCAAAATTGTTGCGGCAGAGAATTTCTGGGGTAGCCTAGTATCTCAGCTTGGCGGGGCTCATGTCAATGTTACTAGCATTGTTTCAGATCCCAACGCCGACCCGCATGAGTACGAGGCAAATCCTGCGGACGCAGAGGCCATTGCCGATGCCCAATACGTAATTATCAATGGTGCTGACTATGACAACTGGGCTTTACAGATCATTGCCGCGAGCAATACTCCTCATCAGGTAGTCTTGAATGTGCAACAAATGATCAACACGGCTGTAAATCCAGGCTGCATCAATTTACCTTACTATGCCGTTACCGGGTGCACGAATCCCCACTTCTGGTACAGTCCGTATTACGTTAACGCAACAGTCCACGCTATGTATATTGATCTCGTATCAATTGACCCGACTTACAAGTCGTATTACACTTCGCAGTACGCTGCTCTCAACTCTTCGCTTTACACTTCCTATATGTGGGGCGAAGAATACATAAAGCAGAATTACGGAGGCGCACCGGTGGCATCTACAGAAAGTATCTTCGCGTACATGGCGAATGCCACCGGGTTGAAACTGATCTCCCCACAGGGGTTCATGGAGGCTGTGGCAGAAGGCAACGATCCATCTGCTTCAGATGTAGCTACGTTTCAACAGGAATTGGAAGGAGGAAACAGTACAGTGCGCGTCCTAGTCTACAACGAGCAAACTGTCACTCCACTGACCCAAAGCATCAAGGCACTAGCTGCTCAGTACCAAGTGCCGACGATTGGCGTGACCGAGACGATACAACCTCCGAACGCCCCATTCCAAACCTGGATGGCCGGAGAAATATACGACCTAACAAACGCGCTGAATGCCCAAGGCTTAGGTAGTTAGACAATGAGTATAGTCACTCATGAAGCGATTGCGCAAACATCTGACTCTAGACTAATTTCAGCTGAAAACCTTTCAGCTGGTTACAGGGAGAAGATAGTCTGGCAACGCGCCAATTTTAGCTTCGGTCGTGGAGAGTTCGTCGCAGTCATCGGCCCGAATGGAGCGGGAAAAACGACGCTCTTCCGGCTCCTCCTCGGCTTGCAGCCGCCGGTTCATGGATCCCTCAAGATTTTTGGGGCCGATCCTCGCCGGGGAAATCCTCAGATTGGATATGTACCTCAACGCCACGCATTCGACAGCGAGATGACCGTAGAATCGCTTGAATTAGTACGGCTTGGACTCTCGGGAAAGCGTTGGGGGTTCAACCCATTTTCGCACACAGATCGTGACGCAGCTTGGGCCGCACTGGAAGCTGTCGATGCCACAGAGCTAGCGCATCGTCCTCTCGGCGTCCTTTCAGGAGGAGAGCTGCAAAGGATATTTCTCGCTGAAGCGTTGGTTAGCAACCCCGACATATTGCTATTGGACGAACCGCTTTCGAACCTTGATTTGAAGCGGGAGACAGAATTGTTACACCTCATCAACCAGGCCGTTCGCTCCCGCGGAGTGACGGCATTGCTCGTAGCTCATAACATCAATCCACTCCTGCCGCACCTTGACAAAGTCGTCTACATAGCAAATGGAAAGGTAGCGACGGGAAAGCCCAGCGAAATTCTCACTTCAGAAAGTCTGTCTGCACTGTATGGAATCCAAGTCGAGGTCCTCCGCGATCCGCATGGAAACGTTGCAATCATCGGCGTCGAAGAGCATCACGGTGACATGGTGTGACGATCAGTTTCAGTCCAAATCTATTTGCGGACTTCCAGCAGATGTGGCAGTTCCAGTTCATGCAACATGCATTCGAGACCGGCACCATCGTAGCGATAATTGCTGGAGTCGTGGGATACTTCGTAGTATTGCGCAGATCGGCGTTCACAGCGCACGCCTTTTCTGAGATTGGTTTCGCCGGTGCAGCAGGAGCGTTCCTAATAGGAATCGCGCCTATCTGGGGTCTTCTTCTAGGTTCAACTACGGGCGGCCTCGCCATAGCCGCACTTGGGAAGAGGGCAGCTAATCGCGACACCCAGATCGGCATCGTTCTCGCTTTCTCACTGGGGCTCGGCTTGTTATTCATCGATCTTTACGGGTACTCTACTGGTGAGAATGCTGCTGCAGCGTACTCTATTCTATTCGGAGAAATACTGGGAATCTCCCTAAGTCAGGTAAACATAACTTACGTTGCTGGCGCGCTAATTTTGGGCGGGATGGCTCTCATTTACAGACCTCTACTCTTTTCATCGCTGGACGAAGATGTTGCAGAAGCAAAGGGTTTACCGATGCTGATACTTGGAATAGTCTTCCTACTGATCGTCGCTGTTGCCGTGTCCTTCGCCGTGCAGGTCACGGGCGTCCTGTTGATATTCTCGCTCATGGTAACCCCGGCAGCGACTGCTCAATATTTGACGAGAAAGCCACAATGGGCAATACTAATCTCGGTGTTGATTGCCCTGGCTGCCGTATGGTCAGGTCTCTTCATTTCTTTTCCTACAATCTACCCTGTGAGTTTTTTCATTACTGCTGAAGTCTTCATTTTTTATCTGATTGTGAGGTTCCTTTATCCAAAAATAAGACCCGTTAAAATTCCTAGGGGCGATATCCGAAATGAGCAAACGGCCCGAGTGATGAATAACATGACCGGTAAGGTAAGTGTGGACAAAGACTCTCGTTGACGCATGCAAAAGTTCAGAGTACGCTCATCTTCAGATTGGAAGCAAAGTCGAAAAGTTCATAGGACCATGAGCTTTTCAGCTTCAAACATATCATTGTTAATTGTTGAAGAAAATATAATGAATTTTGATTGAGACTTAACGGCGGCAATAGTGGACACCGCCTTTTTCGACCGCGAATGAGCGCAGATCTGTGGAGCATAGCGATTTTTCGCAGAAAATAATAACTATCAGGATAGGAATTAATTATAATTATTAATGCGAGCTGGTTGAAGTTATGACAATAGTTAGTCTTTCTTTTCCTGACCAAATGATTAGGGACATGGATCAAATCCAAAAGTCCGGCGGCTTCGCGGGAAGATCCGAACTCGTGCGTTCGGCAATTAGGTTACTCTTAGAAGATTCGAAGGAAAAGAATGCCCTCGGGGGTCATATGAACGGAATCATCGTTGTAACCCATGACGAAACTAACGAGGCCCCGATCACAAAACTCAAACACGAGTTTGAGGATATAGTTAGGACACACATCCACAGCAAGATAAGTGCGAATAATTGCGTCGAACTTTTCCTGATAGAAGGTGACGGCAAAAAGATCGGGACTATGGCTCGCGAATTCCAGAAGGAAGACAAACTGAAGAGCGTAAAGCTTGTCGTCTTTGAATAAAGAATAACCGAAAAAATCCGGTGACTTCTCGCTCCAGGAATCCTCTCGAGACTAGAACAATATATCTAACGTTCTTTAGCTGAAGGATCCCACAGAATTTAGGATAGAAATTGTCGAATTCAGAAGATGAAACGAAAAGACTAAACGAGAAGGATGTTGGAAGATTGACGGGCAGTCTCGAGGGAACGGAGAACAGAGAAAATAGTGATTCTGGAAGCGGGCCTCTGGATCGAGAAGGCGGTTATCTAGGGAAAGCGAAGAAACAGAAGAAGAAGACAAAAGAGGAGTAATTTAGAATCATTTTTTCTCGAAGGAAAGATCTCTTTCCTGACAAGATTAGCTTGCAGAAACCTTGCTCGCTTCTTCATTGGCAATCTCTGTTGTAATGCCGACAGTTCTTACCAGGCGTTCAAGCTGTTCCTTCGTGATCCATTCTATGGTGAGATATTCTACAATCTGAGCCTCGGGCATGCCTATTCTCCTTGCCTCTTCAACGGTCGCCTTGTAGGCTTCAATTTCTACAGGACTGTCGACGTATTCGTATTCTGTGCTGAAAAGCTCGCGACCGTCGAAGAACTGCTTTACATGGTGAAGCTCGTGAAATGCATCGAGGTACAGAATAATTGGATCAGCTGTTTTAAGATGATGAATGCTGATGAGGAGGTGACCATCCTCATCGCTCACTCCCATGTATCCCCATTTTGCAGAGTAGAACTCGACTTTCAATTCCCTCAACACGGCCTCGGTTCTTTCTCCAAACAGCCTCTGAATTCCCTCAACCTTTTCGAATCCTTTGAAAAATTCAGTGAAAGGAAAGAGTCGTGGACTCACTTCCCTGTTTATCGTAACTCCAAGTTTCTCAAACTCTTGCATTGAAAGTCAAATCTCAAGTGCTAACTGCGAATTTGAGCTTAGCGGTTTCAGAAAAATGAGAGGACAACCATTAATCTCACGAGCTCGCCAGGCCCCGACCACTCGAGAGGTGAGAGAAAATAATTCTCTCAAGTAGATAGGCCCTGAGATATTTCTCAAGCCGAAAATGGATTGCTTTTTGACCTAGATCTGTCTAGTTAATAGGTGGGAAACTGAAGTATTCGGATTGCCGAACCTTGGGTCAGAGTACGGAATCCCGTTTTCGAAAGAGAGGGATCTGGTTCAATTGATACTTTGTAGGAGCTCATGACTATGGCAACGATTGTTTCTGATCTTGCGCCTTATCTGACAACTCTCCGAGAGCTGCTGATATTCGCAGTAATCCTTCTCATCACGTACATCGTTGCAAAGCTTTCGGGAATTATCATAGGAAGGGTAATGCGCCAAAGCTATCCGCTTCTAGCGGCCCAAGCGAGAAGAGTTGGCTACATTATTGTCTGGCTTGTTGGTATAGTGCTTGCTATTGAGCAGCTGGGGATTAATTCGACCATTCTCCTGCTGGTTGTGGCGATTGCAGGGGCCGCCGTTATAATTGCCATCAGAGTGCCCCTTGAAAACATCGGAGCAAAGTACTTCCAAGACGTTTACATTCCCTTCAAGATTGGCGACTCAATAAGCGTCCAGGGCCACTTCGGAAGGGTCGTAGAGGTAAATTCCGTAAGCACCATCCTCCTCACGGACGATGACCAGTTAATCTCGATTCCAAACTCTGTCTTTGTCAAGGAAATAGTCGTCAACTCCACTCCGCAGGCCTGGAAAGAAGTAACTATCCCCATCGCGATTGGAAGCGGAGTCGACCTCGCGGACTTTGAAAATTCGATCCACAAAAGCTTAGGCAAGATGAAGCTACACCTGGACAAACGATTCCCTCCTGTCCTAACCGCAAAGCACAGGGGAACGCAAGACACTGAGTTGATTCTCACAGTAATGATTCAAAGACCTGAGGAAAGAGACACAATTGTAACTGAGATTAACAAGAGAATTTCCGAGATTATGCAAACTAGCCAGCAATCAAAAGCCAAATGAAAAATTCGGCCAGAAAATTTGCCCCATAGCTATGCCGCCAAAGTAACTGCTATTTTGGGAGTCGAGAGTTAAAATTAGGGCTATCTTTCTAGACAAGAAACTCTATAACCTCCTTCAAAGCATACATTGATGGCCTTAAAGTATGGTACAGTGGCATTTCTGCGAAAAGTGTGGTCGCGATGAGGAAGTGTCATACTGTTCTGAACACAGAAAGTTCCTTTGCATTCCTTGCGACTGGGAACTGCACCGGCCCGAGATCAAGAAAAAGTTCGCAGTTTATCCATAGACTAGAGAAAAGCTTTGCGCACCACGTCCGTGAGGACTCCGAATTCTTATTATCATCTTTGAACTCGTTTTGTGAAACGAGTGTTGCGAATGCCAATTCGTTCTGTCAACCCTTACAATAATCAACTACTCAAGACCTTTGATGAGCTATCGGATGAGCAGCTAGATTCCCTAGTGGTTAGGGCGTACGCCGCATATGAGGATTGGCGTAGGCTCGATTATTCAAAGCGCTCGGAAGTGCTGAAGAAAGTCGCTTCAGAGATGCGCTCAAAGCGAGATCAGCTTGCAAGAATTTCAACAGAAGAAATGGGGAAGCGCTTCGGCGAGAGCAAAGGGGAATTAGCCCTCTCGGTAAAAATAATCGAATACTACGCGGAAAATGGAGAGAAATTTCTCGAACCTCAAAAGATATCCGTAAAGTACGGCGAAGCCGAGGTTCGGAATGAGCCGATAGGTCCCCTGCTCGGCGTTATGCCCTGGAATTTCCCCTACTATCAGGTTGTCAGATTTGCAGCTCCGAACCTTATGGCTGGGAACGTTGTACTCATTAAACACGCGTCGAATGTTCCACAGACCGCCGTCTCCATCGAAGAATTGTTTAGGGCGGCCGGAGCCGAAGAAGGAATTTACACGAATCTCCTTGTGAAAGGTTCGAGAGTGGATAGAGTTATCGATAACCCGATGATTGCTGGCGTGTCTCTAACCGGTAGCGTAGAAGCTGGCCGCGCGATCGCTGCTCGTGCAGGCGAGAAGCTCAAGAAAGTTGTGCTCGAGCTCGGCGGGAGCGATCCCTTCATAGTTCTCGAGGACGCTAACTTGGACAAGGCGGTTGATTACGCTGTGTTTAGTCGCATGCTCAACACAGGCCAGCAGTGCACCGCCGCAAAGAGATTCATCGTGTCACAAAAAGTTGCTGACAAATTTCTGAGTGCTTTTTCTGAAAAGCTCCAGAGCCTTCAGCCTGGCGATCCAATGGATGACAAGACGACACTTGCGCCTCTATGCTCGGAGGAGCAAGCAAACAAGCTTCTAGAGCAGATTGATCAAGCGGTGTCCTCCGGTGCCAAAGTCTATACCGGGGGCAAGCGAATCAAGGGCGCTTTTATTGAACCTACTATACTCACCGACGTGAAGTCAGACTCTCCTGCTTACAAAGAAGAATTCTTCGGGCCTGTCGCGCTCTATTTCACGGCTCAAGACGATGATGAAGCAATTGCGCTTGCAAACGATTCACCTTTCGGACTGGGCGGTTCCGTGTTTACCGAAAATCCGGAAAGAGCAAAGCGAATAGCTAGTGCGATTCAGAGCGGGATGGTATTCGTAAATCACCCAACCCTATCTTCTCCCGAGCTTCCATTCGGCGGCGTGAAAAACTCTGGGTTCGGGCGTGAACTTTCATCCTTGGGAATAACTGAATTTGTAAACAAGAAGCTCATTCGGCTAGCTTCAGTAAATGACCCGCTATGATCAAGCAATAAAGATCGGGTCATCTACCGCCACTCTGCCCTGTCTAACTACTTCCGCGTACACGCCAGCGCATCCGCGATGGCTCTTCTGAATTACCTTCAGTAATTGGGGTGACTCGCTTGCAGTCTCCGGGTCAAGCGTCGGGACGACACATCGCGAATCTTTTTCCACGACCTTGATTATTACTTCGGGTCCGATTCGAAGTGTGCCGCCGACTAGCTCATCCTCGAAAAACGGCTTACGGCTAGCCCAGCTGACATAAAAGTTTGCCCTAAATCTTCTTTGATCCAACGAAATTGATGTCTCCTTTTCAAGCTCGTGCAGAGTATCGAGGCTGAAAAGCGATATTGACTCTGAATCAAAGCATCCCTCGGGGTTGAATTTCAGACTCAGGCTGTATCCGTACTTGTCCTCGATTAATTTTTTCAATTTCTCGTCCTTAATCGAGTATTTTGTCCCGTCCGATACCTCAACTTCGACTTCGGAGGGAGCCAAAACAAATCTGGGCTTGAACAGCAGCAGCGAACGCCCTTGGCGAGAGGTCATCCAAGGAAATCGCGGGTTTGGGGCATTATTATCGACATAGGCGTAGACCCTATCCCCAAGAATGCCGCTTGAAGTCACTTTTGCTTCGTCGAGATCTTCTCCCCGCATACCCTTCACTGGATACCTACGAATGAGCTCGACCCTGCCTATCTCTTCCATCGTAATCTGTTTTCCTTTTCAGATTCTAAAGGATTAACATTCCCAGGATTCAAAAATCAAGAACTGAACGTTTGGGAAACAAGACTTTAGTGCAGCGTTTTTGCTTTTTCTTGAAAGTCATAATTAGAGATCTTTTGACGACATGGTTTTGAACGGACGCTCTGCTGAGAGCATTCCCTCTCGCACCTTGTACTTAGTCTCACTCAATCATATGCTGAACGACGGCTCGACGAATCTGATTTCAACCCTTTTCCCCGTAGTCGTCTCGGTCTTTGGATTTCCGAATTTCGAGGTTGGGGTGCTCGTCGCTGTGGGATACCTCACCAATATGATCTTCCAACCCATAACTGGCCGCTACTCCGAAATCCTTGAGCCGAGAAAATTGCTGGCACTAGGAATTTCGATAATTGGCGGCTCCATGTACCTTTTCACTATTTCGAATACGTTTCCTACAATGCTACTGACGATCATCATCTTGCGGACGGGCTCTAGTTTCTTTCATCCAGTCGGTGTTTCCGCTGTATCCAGATCCTACTCGGGCCTCAGTCTTGACAGAGCTATGGGGTTTCAAAGCGCTTTTGGAAACCTCGGTGTTCTAGCGGCGTTTCTGGCCTCGGCCCCACTTTACTCCGTCCTGGGGTGGCGGGGGCCTTTTTTAGTATTCGCGCTCTTTGACATTCTCGTTGTGGCAATTACTCTTTTTCTGATGAAGACAGGAAATCAAATTCCAACGCAACCGGAAAATCTAGGCGTCGTAGAACATGAAAGTGCTCCTAAATTGCAGCGGACTCGTCACAAGCTTGGTTTGCCCCTGTATTTTATTATCACGATGCTCATATCGGGAGGAGCATACGCTGTTTTTGCAAATTTTGGAAATTTGCTTTTAACAAAAGCGTTTTCTCTTACCGAGGCAAACTCCCTGATGGCGAGCTGGGTGCTCGCAGCATTTTTTGGGGCGATCTTTACCGGACACATGACAAAGCGCATCGGTCGAAAGAGATTGCTGACGGCGTTCTACTTTATTGCCTCAGCCACGACGCTTGCTTTTGCACTACTTTCGTACCAAGCTTTACTCGCTCCGATTCTTTTGCTCGTAAACGGATTTGCTCTCTCTGCAACGTACCCGATGATTTATTCTCAACTCGCGTCGTTTCTTGGAGAGAAATCAAGGAGCAGAGGAAGCTCCTATGGAATCCTTTTCTCTGCTCAAATTATAGGTTCCTCAGTGCTCGGGCTATTCGGTGGATATTTGGCAAACGGCTTTGGTTGGGATTTTCCCTTTGAGATTACGAGCGCTCTACTTCTTGCTGGATGCGTCGCGACAGTTTTTTGGATAGACAGCAACGCATCCCAGCTGATAGCACAAATCTGATCTTTTGAGCTCCAAAAAGTTTGTCAGATAGGGGGTATGCTCAAACCGATCTAATTCTGAAAACCGTCTACGAAGATGGTTGGATTCGGATGATTTGCTACAGACACACAGGTAAAATGCTTGATAAGGAAACGTCGTCCGATCCTTCTTGCTATTCCGCAGGCCTTATTCGAAGTCTCAAATGCCAAGAAAATCTAAACCCACGACGATAATAAAGACGAATAGCACCACAAAAATGCCGATCGCGACAGCGATCCAAATCTTGTCGGCTCTCTTTAGTTTGAGCTTATCCTGACTCTCGAGGCCTTCGTTGTCTTCGCTCAATGGTTCTTCCGGGAAAGGATTGAACCTAATTTTAATTTAGCCTTTTGGTGTTTCATATACATAGGAAATTGCCCAAATCGAAGTCAGAACAATATCTAACGGCGCCCAAGCGAGAGCGAGGGCTCCGCGGAACCGGATACACAATTGCTGGTTATCCATATGCACAATTTGGAGTGCCAACGTTCTTGCACGCTAAGAAGGTTGTATTGGGAGAACAGGGCTGGCGCGAAACACAAATCGACTGCGGTGGCCTATTGAAGCCGATTAGAATCTGGGTGAACGATCTTTCGAATGGATACGAACTCGTAGTCGCGCTACAGTGTCAAGATTGCAAGTATTCCGATTCAATCCGGATTCCTTACGTTGGGCAAAAACAGCTCTTCAATAGCACCTCAGATAGGACTTGGGGTTTGAAGGAAAAAGGAAGACGATAATGTGGGAAACACAAAGCTAGTTTTGATGATGGATAAATAAAATCGCGCGTTATTTTCACTGGACTATTCTCCAATCATGTGAGAAAAGCTGTGCGTGCGGCATACCGCTCGTCAAATAAGAATTGGTCAATTCCTGCAAGTCAACCGGGCAGCGGGAGAGCTCGACGTCAAACTGACCATCGCTACTATAATTAACGACGGCATACTCAGCATAAGCCGGATTGTAAGCATCCCTCTGTGTGAATCTTTCAATCGTGTCAAAATCAAAGGGCAGCCCAACGCTTCCGGGGTTGATTATTACCTTCGATTGGATGTACCTTCTGGACATTTGGGAGTGAGTGTGGCCGCAAGCAACTATCGACGCAGTAACTCCAGCCAACATTTTTGCCAGATCCTGCTCAGAGGTAATTGGAAACATTCCCTCTCTGTTTGATCTAGGCGAACCATGCACGGAAAGCATGGTTCTTCCGCTGCTTCCAAGTGGGATTTCCACCACAGGCTGAAATGATTTCACAAAATCAATATCCTTCGAATTGAGCTTGGAAAGCGACCACTCGTCAACGTCATGGAGCTTTTGATGAAATTCGCTCGGGTATGTTCGAGGCGCGTTTGCGGATAGAACTTCCTCGTCAGCATTGCCAGACACAACCGGACAAGAGAGTTCTCTCAACTTTTGCAGAACTTGGTTCGGAGCGGGTCCTCCCTGCACCACATCGCCCAGGCAAACGAGTTCCGAAACATTCTTTCTTTCAAGTTCGCGAAGGACCGATTCAAAGGATACAATATTTCCATGAATGTCGGACACGATTCCAATTCGGCTAGCGGATTTTTTGGTCAATTTGGAGTTTCGCACAGAATACTTACAGCAAATTTAACCCGAGTTATCTCCAGCTCGTTTTGAGGTTTCGCTCCTTCGATTTGATCTCGATAGGGCGCTGATGGTAAGCGATCCTACGATAAAGATCAGTACCGCAAAGAGTAGGAAGAGGCTGTTTCTTAGAATGTAAAATAGGGCAATGAAAATCAAACCGACTACAGCCGGAAGCAAAACGCGATAGTTCAATTTCTCAGATATCAGAACAAGTTCAAAACTCTCGCGAGCAAATTGAAAGGTTTTCCGCGTGAAGCATACCTTTCCGGGAGTATCGCTTAAAGAAGCAAGATGTTCATACCTCGCGATGCACAACACCCTCCGATCCGTTAGCGAGACAAAGTACGGGCCTCCGCCGGGCCGTAAACCAGTGTCGCCGATCGAGGAAGAAGACGAGGAGCAGTACGACGATGGGTACGAGCTCGAATCGTGCGAAATTGAATGCTGCGACAAGGATTGCGAGTGCGATGACTGTACAAGGTGCGCGACCAACAGCTTGAATCCCTACGACGAAGATCATTCCAACGGTCTTGCGTCGGCTGCGTAAAGGTGACGTTCTCTTTCGAGTTTTTATGATCTCTCTAAATGTTTCGACGCCCACAACATTGGCACCTGCACGTTGCGCGCTGGATGGTAAAACAAGAGATAAGAGATTATTACAAAATCAACTACGATTGAAACGTGCATCACAGTACAGTAAAGACAGATGGCTTTGATTATCAAGAGTTCCACGGTCAAAAGGTACGGCACTAAGATCAAGCCTAAGAAGCGCCAGCCAAATAGTATCTTCAACGCCCTCGGGTATATCCAATCGCTACCAAAAGAAATTAGAAGAATTAGAGCAAGATTAGAGATAAAGTAAATGACAGCGAATACTTCTAGGGGCACCCCAAAAATTTGAGAATACGGAGAGTTTAGAACTGCGCTGCAATCGATCCGAAAGATGTTCGTGTTCACATAACAGCCCGGAAGCTGTCTGTGTAGTTCTTGATATAACACTAAGACCATCGAAGACGCCCAAAGGCCAACGGCCGACATCACCGACAGCAGAGCAAATTTTTTCCAGCTGATCCGCATTTGCATTTGAGTTTATTCATAATCGCTCAAACTATCGATATAAGAGGAAGATACGATCCCCAAATTTGGGAATCATAACCAGTTAGAGAAATGGATATCACGCAATCTTGCCGCAAATCCTCTTACAGTTTGATATTCCAAAGCATTCGAAAGGTTTAAGCAAATTAAGAAATATAGATCCGAATGCTTTTAGGCTCTAACTTAGCCGTATCTTTTTTCCTGATCATTTCTTTCGCTTGGGCCGTTAATCATTGGCGACTTGATGCTTAAGAAACGTTGACCCTGCCGATTAGATATCGCGATTGAAAATCACGCCTCAAGCAGCTAACAGGGTGTATTCGGGATTTTGAGTAGGTCAGAAGAAATAACAAGCGAAGTGCGAAAACTAGTTCTAACGTGCAGGAGTTTGGAAGCTCAGCTCCAGCAGTCCATTCCAAAGAAGACTCACCAAGAGATCGTCGCCAAAATGCAGGGCGCAATAGATTCGCTCAGCGCGGATCTCGGTCGCACCAGAGAAGACCTCGCGAAGACGACTTCGCTCGGCGAAAGAATCAATGCACTTGAATCAACAGTAGTTTCTCAAAGCAGTATGATTTCATCTCAGAACAACGTCATTGGCGCCCTCACGTCGAAATTCTCTGAGGCACTCGTTCTCGCTTCTACGTACGCTGAAGCAACCGCGAGAATTCAATCCCTCGAAGAAAGAGTAGGCTCAATGGTCGAACGAAGCCAGTACGACGCCCTCGTAGATGCAAACCACGAATTCGAAGAACGTCTTGCAAATTCCGTTCCAAAAGAGGAGTATTACTCTTTGAAAGAAAGAATCGACAATACGGTATCAAAGTCCGTCTACGATGAGCTCGAGTACAAATTCTCTCAAATGGTTCCGCGAGAGGAGCTCGCGATAGCAGAGTCCAAGGTTCAGGACCTGGAACGCGCTTTGCTGAATTCGGTTCCGCGCCAGGACTTTGAAGAACTCGCTTCGAAAATGGCTCAGCTCAGCTCTGCCGCGGATGCTGCCCGGGTCAGTGCGCAGGAAACACTCCAAGTCGCACCCACAGAGGTTGCAATTCAACCAACTCCGGAGGTAGCCGAAGTGCCGACAATTTCAGCAATGCCCGAAGAGTCATATCCAGCAGCCTCTCCAACAACCGGGGTGCCCGTCGGCGAACCTGCTATCGAGTCAATTGTTACGAGCGAGGGAGAACCCGTACAGACTGTAGATGTTCCGACGCTTGCATCGCCTGTTCCCGACTCACCCCAGCCTGAAAGCACCATTTCCTCAGCGATTGAGTTTGCGAGCCCAGCCCCTGAAGTAAATGTTACTCCAATTTCGTCGGAACCTGCTCCAGTTCAAGAGATTCTGGTCTCGATCGATCAAACGGAGACAGTTGTAACTTCTCAACCAATTGAAGAGTCCGAGCCAATCGTTGAATCAATCGCAAGCGATCAGGGAACACTGGACGGAACTACAATCGATATTCTTCCCGCAATAGAACCTACTACACCTGCTTCCCCGGTGGACAATTCGGCTGGTCAGACAACACTACTTGACACATCTCGTGCACCTGAAACAGCAGGGGCGACACCTGAAGACACTCCTCAAGCAGTGGTCGCCGATAGTCCAGCTCCAGAAACTTTCGTTGAGACGCCGAGCATTGCAGAGGAGACTCCTCCGCAATCAGTGGATGTCAGCGAACCAACAGTGAGCCAAGTCGAACCCGCTCCGGAGACAACTTTTGAAAGCAAGTCTGAACCATCGCAGGTCATAACTGAAATTCAGGCTGCCGAATTCGTCGCAAGCCCTCAAGTGGAAACCTATTCCGCTCCTCAAAACGCGGAGATTCGAGAGGTTCAGTCCCAACTGGCAGAAATTAACGCGGCGGCAGAGACTGGCGAGACTTCTCTATCCCCGGCGCCTGAAGTAGTCGTTGTGGAATATGAAAAAGGCTTCAAGTTTTCTAACAGCGAATTTTGCGCAAGGTCTGGATTGGAATTCATGGAGGACTTGGAAAAGGTCGATGCGACCGTAGTCGAACTTCACTGTCGCAATGGAGATTTTGAGCGCTGGTTCAAGGAAGTTCTAGCCGACGAGTCATCCGTTGAAAGCATCAGGTCTGTCCGCGAAAGCAATCTCTCTGGCGATGAGATGCGAGCTCAGCTCGTGACTGTAATCGCGCAGAGATACAGGAAGTAATATCGACCAAATCGGAAGCGCTCTCCTGAGCGTCTTCTCCTCATCTCTTTTTTTCGTCTGGTCTCTACAAATTGTAAAGGGTTCTAGGCGCTTGCCCCTGAGACGCTCTCGTGCGCCCTTTCCACTTCTTGGGGTGAACCTTTTGCCACCTTCCCAGGGCACGTTATGACATGTTTTACAATTGAGTCGAGATCAAAAGCTTGTCCACACTTTGGACAAATTACCAGATCACGCAATTTCGGATCGTCAAGCATCCCTTGTGAGTGAGGTAAGATCTTTGTGTTTCTCGAGGCTTTATCACTCTTTTGATAACAGGAATCTCAGGGGATTGTGCATCCCCCACCTTTGCTTTTGACATTTTTGAAGAGATACTGGAAGGAATCCTGTGCTGCTGGTTCATCCCCAATGAAGCTACTTAGGGCAGGAACTGACAATCGAAAATTTACCGGATCTCGGCCAGAACCCTAGCAATTGCAAAGATAGATATGCCTGGGCGAGATTAAGGTTCGCAATATTTGAGAAACGGGACGCGCTTAGGAGGCAGAGCTGGACTAGTGCCCGAGTCAGAATCAATCAGAGCAAAAAAGAATATCCTTCGTCCTAAAAACTCAGTTGTGCTGATTGTTTTGGATGGGTGGGGTATAAGAGAACCAGATCAGTACAACGCTATCACGCTAGCGAAAACGCCTAATTTTGACAAACTAAAGGAAACTTACGGATGGGTCGAGCTCTGCGCGTCGGGAGAATGCGTTGGTCTTACCCCGGGTCAAATGGGGAATTCCGAAGTGGGCCATCTCACGCTTGGGTCCGGACGAGTTATTTTTCAAGACCTGATGAGAGTGCGCGAAGAAATAAACTCTGGGCAACTTGCTCGTAACAAGGATTTGCGCGCTGCCTTTCAGAAGTTGAAACATGACAAGAGAAGGACTCTTCACCTTCTTGGTCTAGTGTCAAACGGCGGAGTGCACAGTCATATTGATCACCTCTTTTCGCTACTGCGAATAGCCAAGGAAGCAGGAGTCGAAAGGATCAGGGTTCACGTCATCCTCGATGGAAGGGACACTCCTCCCAAGAGTGGGATTGATTTTACCACGTCGCTACAGCGCTACCTGCAGGAGCTTCGCACGGGGTCAATTGCGACCATTTCCGGCCGCTATTATGCTATGGATAGAGACGGAAGATGGGAGCGCACGAAGCTAGCCTACGATGCGATTGTTTATGGAGTCGGCGAGCGATTTCAAGATCCAATTGAAGCGATAAGAGCATCATACTACGCGGGGCTAAACGATGAATTTGTGATACCTCGAGTCATTGGAAACTACAAAGGGGTCAACGACGGGGACGTCATGTTATTCTTCAATTTCAGACCCGACAGAGCCCGCCAACTGACAAAAGCTCTCGTACAAGGAAAGAAGGAGTTCGATGGATTATTCGATCGAAACGAGGAAAAACGCCCTAAACATACAGAAATCATCACGATGACAGTTTACGACTCTAAGCTCAAAGGGGTTAAAGCGCTCCTCCCAAGAGAGCATGTCCCAAACACATTGAGCATAATACTTGAGAAAAACGGAATCAGACAATTGCGAATCGCCGAGACCGAAAAGTACGCGCATGTCACTTACTTTTTCAACGGGCTCTCGGAAAAGCCGAGAAAGCTCGAGGACAGAATTCTCGTTCCCTCTGCAAGAGAGGTTGGGACCTACGACAAGAAACCAGAGATGAGTGCCAAGGAAATTACAGAAGAAGCCCTAAAAGCGATTGGGTCGGAGCGCTATGGTTTCATCCTGATAAATTTCGCAAACGCCGATATGGTCGGGCACACTGGAAATATTGAGGCAACCGTGCGCGCGGTTGAGGAAGTGGATACTTCTATCGGAAGGATCAGTTCTCTTCTGGGCTCGCTGAAAGATCGCCCGGAAGTTTTTGTGACTGCAGATCACGGGAACGCCGAAAAAATGTTTGACGTCGAAACCGGCCAGCCCCATACTGCGCACACATCGAATCCAGTGCCGCTAATCCTCATTTCAGATTCTTGGAAGCTCGCAGTTCCTGGCGGCTACAAGCCGGGCCTGATTGATGTGGCCCCTTCGTCATTGTTGATTATGGGTCTGCAAAAGCCTTTAGCCATGACCGGGATCCCGATTGTCAAAGAATTGGCAGAGAAGAAGAGAATAAGGGTAAAAGCGGGCCAATTAGGGTAGTTTTTGACAATAAAAGCACGGTCTTTTCGTTAAAATTATATAGCTGTGGATTTGAGATATAGACACTGAATCTAATGCCGACCAAAGTAAATCCGAGTGCTGCACCAGCAATCGAACCTGAATGGTCGCTTCGAGCTCCCGCAATTGAACCGGAATGGATTACGGAAGCTCCTGCCATAGAGCCAGAGTGGATCTCTAGAGCTCCAGCGATCGAACCCGAATGGGCTTCGAGAGCGCCTGCGATAGAGCCAGAATGGTTCTCAGGTAGCGGCCGCGTAATTGTAGCGGGAAAACGAATTAGGACGCTGTGGTAGCTGGGATGTTTGGGACTACTGTCTTTCTTCGTCACTAAGGATCAAGACAGCCAAAACAAACAGCTAGAAACCGAGGACCCGTCGTTACGAGCATTCGCGCGCGATTTGGTGTAGAAGAAAGAAACTAGAGAAACAGAAGGAAAGGAGCCTCAAATGCGTCGCCTTGCGGCGCAACTTGAGAAACCTGAACCTCTGCTTCCCTCTTTTTTTGTTAGCCTATCATTGATTCTGCTTTACTGTTTAACTTTCAACAGTGCTCCCAGACGCGTGGGTTGGTTAGACAAGAAAGTGCTTTCGATTCCAGTTAGGACAACCATCACTCGAACCTTTCCGCCGAGCGAGGGATCCACTTTCGCACCCCAAACGACTCGGGCTTTTGGAGGAAGGGATCTAGTAATCATCTCTCCTGCCTGGGTTACTTCGTCGAGCGTGATGTCTTCGCCTCCGACCACGTGGATCAGAACTCCAAAGGCTTTCGTTGAGTCCTTTATGTCGAGCAGCTGGGCATCGAGTGCCGTCTGCACAGCTCTCTCTATTCTATCGTCGCCCTCAGCTTCACCGACTCCTATCGCCGCTATTCCTTTCCTCTCCATGATAGCCCGAAGGTCAGCAAAGTCGATGTTTATGAGCGAGGCGCTAGTGATAGTTTCTGTGATTCCCTTTACGAATTCGCCGACGAGCTCGTTCGCAACGCCGAGCGCTTCCTTCAGGGGCAAGTCGCCCGCGACCTTTGCCAAGCGGTTGTTGTCGATTACAACCACGGTGTCGCATTCTGTCTTTAGCCTGGTGAGTCCATTTTTCGCGTTGTTGTATCTGAAACGCTCAACGGCAAAGGGAAGTGTTACGACTCCAATCATGAGCGCTCCGCTTGGCTTTAGTGCGTTCGCAATTACCGTTGAAGCTCCTGTACCCGTTCCTCCACCGAGACCGGTTGCGACGTAAATTATGTTTGAACCTGTAACGTCCTTTCTTACCTGCTCTATGGACTCCCTGGCAGCTTCCTCTCCTCTCTCCGGATATCCACCTGCTCCCATACCTTTGCAGACATGCTCTCCAAGCAAGATACGACGATCTGCGTGGATTATGCTGAGGTGCGTCGCGTCAGTGTTCGCGGCAATTAACCTGGCACCTGCAACTCCGCCTTTTTTCTCCTTGACCCAAGAGACAATGTTACATCCGGCTCCGCCCACTCCAATTACGGAAACTTGGGGACGGGCTTGGCGCATTATTGCCTCGATCTTCTCGTTTTCTAGCATCTCATCCATTTTTGATTGAGTGTCTGAATCGTAGCTCAACTTTATCGATTCTATTCATTCTCGATAATATTATACCCGTTGTGAAGCAAGAAAATGAGGAAAAGAAACCCGACGGTAAAGAATATTGTTAGTATCAGAATCGCCAATTTGTTACGGTTTTCGGATCCTTTGTTACGAGATGTCGGAAGTCATGATTTTGAATTTAGAAGCTGTCCAACAAATTTTCGTGCTCGCAATCAATTACGGAATACGTGAATCTTGATTTCCGAAGTACATCGAGAACAGGAATGATGCTCATGAAAGAAGACAGCGCTCGAACCTTAGAGGCTCAGCTTAAAGCTAAACTTCGGATAGTCCCAAATTTTCCTCGGGGTGGAGTTAATTTCATCGACATTACCCCCCTATTATCGGATCCGATAGCCTTCAGATCCGCTATAGACGGGATGAAAGAAAATATTGCAATTGCTGGTGAGCTCGACGTCATTGTTGGAATTGAAGCGAGGGGCTTCATCCTCGGTCCTCCGATCGCATACAATCTAGGGCTCGGCTTCGTGCCCGCTAGGAAGAGAGGAAAGTTGCCACATGAGAAAGTGTCAGCGGAGTACACTTTAGAGTACAGTACAGAGTTTTTGGAAATGCACTCAGATGCTATAAAGCCCGGTCAAAGAGTCGGATTAGTGGACGATCTGCTCGCGACCGGAGGCACGGCCGAAGCTGCGGTGAAGCTCGTTGAAAAGATGGGCGGATCCGTCTCCTGCATTGGATTTCTCGTCGAGCTTGATTTCTTGAAAGGGATCGAAAAGCTGCGAGGATACCGGACTTTTTCGCTCGTGCACTTTCGCGAACAGCTGGAGGGACTGCCCGCGAAGGGATCAACCTGAAACTAGTAAGTAATCTGAGAGCTTGTTATCTTCGAGGTCTACAATGGCGCCCCTGAGTATTCCCTGCCCGTATTCACTACCGGGGTTTATGCAGACTGTGCGGCCTAGTTTGTATATTCCTCGCGACTCGTGAATGTGTCCGTGGAGACCGACCAGGGGCTTGTACTTTTCAATGCATTCGCGAACCGAGGTGCTACCAGCAGATATCATTACGGGGTGCCCGCCGCTTATGACAGGTTTGAAATTTGCGTCAATCTTCGGGCAAGTATCCAGCCCGGAATTGATCGGAGGGACGTGAACGCTGTAGATAGAGTTCTCTGGATGCTCCAACTCGGCAGATAGCTTCTCGAGCTTTTCCTTTAGTTCTGGCTCGTCCGCCTCGCGAGGGCTGTTCCAAGGAGTGCGATTGCTAGTGCCAAAAGATATCATTTCGTGCCCGTCAATCATCACTTTCTTTTCTTCGCAGAACACGACCTTTGGATAGGTTTCTCCTTGAAGAACATCATCCACGATTAGGTCGTCGTCGTTTCCTATGGATATGTAACAGGTCGCATCAACCTCCTTCAAGCGCTCGCTTGCAAGCTTTAACCAGCGTAGTAGAGAGTTTTTCATCGCAAGATTAAATTCGTCGTCGATTTTTTTCTTGTTGCCCTGCATGTCTTCGTACTCTTGCTTCGAAAGGCGGAGCCAGTAAATTCCAGAGTCACCAAGCATTTTGGTGAATTCGTCGATCTCGATTTCATTTTTGAAAACCTTGGCGTCGCCCAGATAATCTGCCTGCCAAGTTCCGTCGCCGTGGTCGATGATCGGTATCATCGCTTTT
This sequence comes from Nitrososphaerales archaeon, assembly GCA_030036955.1. Lineage (GTDB taxonomy): Archaea > Thermoproteota > Nitrososphaeria > Nitrososphaerales > CADDZS01 > JASHOD01. Next base: position 631 of record JASHSF010000042.1, on the reverse strand, counting down.
CCGGTGATGTCCCCACCGAGTATGATATGCTGAGCTTTGTAGAACTTTGCCGCGTTCACAAACTTTCTAAAGCAACGGTCCGAGCCGTGTACGTCTGTAACGAAAAAGATGCGGCTTTTGTTCTTGCCCATTTTAGAATATGAGTCTTTATTTCAAACCAGAAAATAAAGGTACGGGCGATCATTTGGTGGCAGAACCGTTTCCCAAGCGTCGTTAGGTCTCGCGAGAAAGATTCGCAAGAACTCCCGCGCGATGGTTTTTTTGAGAAAGAAATTGCGAAAAAGGAAATCTCTTAGGGCGCTATATCGAAACCCAAAATAGAGTATATTCTCCGATTAGGCCAGCCAAGGACCCGAAAGCATTGGCCCATGTCTAAGACTTCACAAAAAGAATCCATGAACTTTCGTAATCATTAATAGCAGCGAGCTAATTGATTCCCGTTGAAATTGGCAGATCAAGCAAAGCCAACCCAACAGAAAGTTTTCACACGTGACGCGACAGGTCTTGTCAAGAATGTCTCGTTCATCGACGCTATAACGCTCAACCTCGGTAACATGTCAGTGGGGGCAGGACTCGGCACCATTGCTCTCACGACTTCGATAATCCCCCTCGCAATAATGAACAGTGGGTT
>JASHSF010000041.1 GCA_030036955.1 Nitrososphaerales archaeon | reverse complement strand
CAGCTAAAATACTCAAAGATCCTTCGCGCATATCAGTGAATCCCGATTGTGGTCTACGGACTCGAAACTGGGACGTCACCTACCAAAAGCTTCTCGCAATAGATAAGGGGACGCAGCTTGCAAGAAGGAATTTCAGTTAACAGATCGTTATCAAAGCTAAAGTTTCCGGCAACGACTGTCATCGGAAGCTATCCTGTATTTCCTCCCGCGGGTCTAGACGGACCTCGGAAAGCTTTCTCTGAGGAACTGGAGGATCCAGTGGAAACCACGATTCAGCAATGCGTAAGAGATTTTGTTAGCGCTGGTATCGAGTATCCGTCCACCGGTCAGTCGAGGGAATCCTTTGTCTCGCTCTTTCTAGATCCGGCTCATGTCGAAGGCATTGCCAAGATCGGATCGGAGACTATTGTAACTGGGAAGATAAAGCGAAAGGATCCTATTCGTTTGGCAGACGTCGAGGTTGCCAAGCAGATTATCCCTAGGTACTACGGCTTCAAGGAACCGGTGACAGATCCTTACACTTTGGCGCGCCACTGCAGGCTTGAAGGATCTCCGTATGCCAATCTCAAGGAACTCACATACGCAATCGCGAGGGAAATAGTAAGGCCTGAGCTCGAATCGATACAAAGCTACGTGGATTACCTGCAGCTTGACGCACCGTACTTCTCCGTCGAGCCGTTCAAGGATTACATGGTAGATGTTTACGAGGAGCTGACGTCCGGTCTAAAAGCACCGGTGGTTCTGCATGTTTGCGGCGATTCCTTCGGCGTTTTCAAAGAGCTTACTAGGCTAAAGGTCAACGTCATCAGCCTTGACTTTACGTCGAGCGACCGTCTATTGGAAGAGATAGCTCTCCGAAGCTTCGAGCAAGAAATCGGGCTCGGTTGCGTGAACACAGGAAGTCCCGTCGTCGAAACCGTGACTCGAATTTCGAACCTCATCAGAAAGGTGATTTCCAAGATTGGCGACGGTAGAATACGATTCGTGCACCCAGCCTGCGGCGAGCGGAATCTCGCGCTCGATGTGGCTTATCAGAAAAATGTCAATCTCTGCCTTGCGCGGAACGAAGTATTTCTAGGGGAAGCGAAATCCGCTCCTAGCTTTTCGATGAGCGAAAGCGAATATGATCCGAATGGTTATTTTTTGATCGAAGTAGACAGCCAAACTCGAAAAATTGTCGTTTCGTTCAATACTTACGAGAATTTCCCCTTGCTTCGATTGCAATCGACGAGTGGCGAAAAGCTGATCTCTGCTATTGTTGACAGCCGGATTATCAGCGACACCCAGTACGGGAAACACCATCTTGGTTACCTGGGTTACGAGATCGGAAAAGCCGAGACCGCTCTAAAGAACAAAGTTCCCTACCGGCAAGATAGGCCCCTGAGCCTCCCCGGTATTTACTGACTCCGTTGAAGAGGGTTAATTTGGTTTGAGGCTTTCTGAGCTCGTGCGCGAAGATAATTTTGTGAGGATAGTTGAGGTCTTCCCTCCGGGTTTTCCGATATCTACGAACAGCAAGAAGAATGGGAATGCTCCAAAGTATGACCTCTCGGCCCGCTTCGAGCAGCTCGCGGATGCCGTTTCAAGAGTGGAGAGCATAGCCGACGCCTTTTCGATTCCAGAGCTGAGAGATGGGCTGAGAATACACTTGAGTTCCGTCGGAATTGCAAACGAACTTAGAAGGAGAACTGGCAACGACTTTGTACCGACGCTCACCCTCCGCGATTCGAATCTACAGAGCTTACTAGGAACAATTTCCTTTGCCATATTTGCCGGAATCGAAAACCTGCTCCTGGTTCGGGGCGATCCCTTTCCACCGGGCAATGGTGGAATATCGAAGAACGTCTACGAGCTGAAGAAATTATCGTCGTTCGTCGAAACTGTACGTACCCTTGAAAAGAGCATCTCGTCGGAGCACCAGCTTTGCATTTTGTCGCCCGTGAACCTGCTTCGCTCCGATAATCCAAAGTACATTGCGACCTTGAAAGAACGGGAAATCTCGGGAATCGATATTTTCCTCGCCGAGCAGATGTTCGAGAATCTCGAATCATATCTTGCGAGAATAAAACGACTTAGAAAGTTTGGAATTTCAAAACCCATTATTCACACCCTGTTTCCTCTAAAGAACTACGAGGACGCAGTATCCTGTCACCAGAGGTTCGGTTGGCAGATTCCCGAGAGAGAACTGCTCGAGCTTCGCACCGGAGGTCCGGGATATGGCCTGGAAATGGCGAGACGGCGCTATCGGTGGTTGCTGGAGAGCAGAGACCTGGTCGAAGGAGTCTGCATTTCGACTCGTGGGAATCCCGTTGTAGCACGATTTGTAACTGCGTGAAAAATAGAGGATCAGGATGGATACTCCCGAATCGCTTTCTGATTCTCGAGATCGCTTGGAGAATGATAACTATTTCAACAGCCAGCCAATGGATCATCTGCTGCGATTTTTTTTAAATCGAAAGAATAGATCATTCGAGATACGCCTGTCCAACAGACTCAAAGTGAGATGATTTGTCGAATTGGACGATGAGTTTGTCCTCGTGGGAATGCCCTTTCAAAATAATTACAGAACACTTCCAAGCGTCCTCGTTGGTTTATTGAATCTAGACTACCCCAAGAAAAACTTGAGACTCCTTTTTGTGGACGGAGGCGCAAAGGATGGATCGAGACAAATCCTGGAAGAATTTCGTTCGGCGAACTTGACGGATTATGGGGACATTATGATAGGGGAGGGTGAGGAGTTCGCAAGCCTCCCCCGTTCTCGGAATTACTGCATCGAAAATTTGCGAACAGCGGAAATGCTCTGGTTACTTGACAGCGATGTCGTGGTAACACGAGATTCGCTGCGTCTATTACTCCGGATGAAAGAAAATTATGATATCGCCTCGCTTTATTATACTCATAACCGCGAGGAAGATCCTCCTCAGGCGACAGGGATAGGGCCAGTTAGAGCAGTTAGAACTGGATGCACATTGATTACCCCGAAGACGATACAGACCGTAGGGAAGTTCAATGAAAAACTCATCCATGAAATTGAAGATGCGGATTACTGCTTGAGGGCCGGGAGAGCAGGTTTGAGGGTTGGATTCGACGAAATCCATGAACAAAAGCACTTGAAATTTGGCTCTGGCGATCCCTGGTACCATCCTATAGAACTGACCTGGATAAGACGCAGAAGCCGGTCGTGGTGGTTTGCTAACCGAACCTTCGAGATGCGCTACGCTGCTTACTGCTGTCTTTTCGGGTTGCTTCTCTTTACTCCAATCAGTCCTCTCTTTGCGCTCCCGGTGCTTGCTTTTTTCGTCTATCAACTTGTCAGAGGGGTAAAACCGAAGAAGGCTCTGGCTCGTACCCTGGTTGCTTTAATCGTGCCACCCACAACAATCTATTCCTTTTTGGAGTTGAATCTGTGGCATACCAGATCCGCAAATCCAAAAGAAATAGACCCAGCTTTCAAGTGAAGATCCTTATCGAGTAAAAATTGCTAGGTCCGCGATTATGCGCCCCGAATGTTTTTCGATCTCCAGTCTGTCAGTCCCCCACTAATGGTGGAAATGATTCGAAACATTCATCTAGAGATCGACCAATGCAATGCTTGAAAATTAAGTGCATGTAAAAACGATGCTCTTTTTGCGTAGATTGCACTACCGATGAAACCTTATTCCTCTAAATTTTCGTTTGGTGAAAGGATTGAAGGGGCTGATTCTCGCGGGCGGTCATGGCACACGCCTTCGCCCGCTCACCTTCACGGGAAACAAGCACCTACTGCCTATCGCCAACAAGCCCATGGTCTTCTACGGTTTAGAGCACCTACGCAATGCCGGGATAAAGGACATTGCTGTTATTCTCGGTCCGCTGAGGGAGGGCTTTGCAGAACTCGTCGGCAACGGATCGAGCTTCGGCGTCAACCTAACGTACATTGAACAGCCGATTCCCTTGGGGCTGGCGCACGCCGCTCTAATTTCCAAAGATTTCATGTATGGCGATCCGTTCATCATGTACCTTGGAGACAATCTTCTCCGAGATGGCGTGCTGCCCTTTAAGAGAAAGTTCGAACGAGAAAAGCTAGATTGCGTCATCGGGGTCTCCGAAGCAAAGGATCCGACCCGCTTTGGCGTCGTCGAACTGGCTAACGGAAAAGTTGTGAGTCTCGTCGAGAAACCAAAGCATCCCAAGAGCAACCTTGCTCTCGTTGGGGTCTATGTTTTCGGACCCAAGATTTTTGAGGCAATTTCCAAGATCAAACCCAGTGCAAGAAATGAACTGGAAATCACGGAGGCAATTCAGCAGCTTATTAATGACGGTGGCAAAGTGGGTTTTGAGAAAGTTACCGGTTGGTGGAAGGACACGGGCCGCCCAGAAGATTTGCTCGAAGCGAACCAGCTCGTACTTTCGGGTCTCCAGCCCCAAAGTTACGATTTGTCTCTTCCCCCTGACGCCATTTTGACAGGGAATGTGGTCGTTGGAAAGGGAACTAAATTTTCGGGTAAGGTCAGAGTCCTGGGTCCTGTAATCATCGGCGACGACTGCGTCATCGGACCGGAAGTTTACATCGGACCTTACACTTCGATTGGTGACAAGTCCGTACTCGACCACGCAGAAATCGAAAATAGCATAGTCATGAGCGGAGTGAATCTCCAAAGCGGTAAGAGAGTAACTGACAGCCTCATCGGAAGCTCGTCCGTAATCAAAAACGCGGACCTGAGCTTGCCCAGAGGCTACAAGCTTATCATTGGCGAGAGATCCTTTGCTCAAATCTGAGTTTTACTTGCCTGCTAAATTTGCTTGACACGGCTATTTCGCACATGAGCCAAAGCGTTGACAGATCGCCCCTTCGTTTCCATAGTGATTCTTAGCTACAATAGCTCCAAGCTTGGAGCAATTTTCAGCGATTGTCTTGATTCGGTGTTGAATACTGATTATCCATCATTTGAAGTCATATTGGTTGACAATGCATCCGCCGACAACGCCGCGGAGACCGCGTTCGAACGTTACTCGAAAAATCATGAAAATCTACGATTCCTCAAGCTGGAGAAGAACTTGGGCTATACTGGAGGGAACAATTCGGGTTTCCAGCATGTTTCCGAAAAGGCGGAGTTCGTTGCGTTTCTTAACGACGACGTGATAGTATCTTCTGATTGGCTCAAACCTCTTATTGATGCAAGCAAGGAAAATCAGAACATCGGAGCGATTGGTCCGTCGGGTTCGTATATCGCCAGGGGGAGCACGACTGTAAATTTGAGCAATCAAAATCTCGTTGCATTCTCCCATAGCGTTGGGTACGTTCACGGCCATTGTTTAGTCATCAGGCGAAATGCTTTCGCAAAAGTCGGTGGTTTTAATCCTCACATATTCATCTACGGCGACGAGATCGACCTTTGTGAGAGATTAAGATCAATTGGGTTTGATAGCTACGTGGTCCCCCGGAATAGGGTCCGACATGCGCAGCTGCCTTTGACTCCCGAAAGAGTCGCAACAAAGCTCTATTGGAATTCCAGGAACCAGATTTTGTTCGCGTTCCAAAATTTTCCTCCGGGTGCCTTGCTGATTTCTTTTTCGATAATATTGCTCAACAGGGCAAAGCACATCATCTCATCAGCCTTTGCCAAGAACGCGCGAGCTTGTCTTGCAATTGTAAATGGTTCTTTGAATGGAATAGCTCAGATTCGCAAAGGTACAATGCCTGGATACGGCAGAAGATCCTTTGAGGATCCGAGCCTCTTGCCAATTTCTGTCGATCTGCTCCACGTAGTTCTGCCGGGCAGAATTGCGAGGCAAATGGTAGATTCAATCATTGTGGGCAAAATTTCCGGGAAGAGATCTAATTGAGAATCAGTCCTTTCGACGCGGTGGTCGTAGCAAGGATGCCATTAAGAAGAACATCTCACTTATGGGGTGGGAAATTCCAATCGTATGGCTTTCCGACTCGAGGATCCTTCAAACTACCGTTTATAGAAGAAGGGATTACCAACCGGTCATTCCACGGTCTTCTATCTTCGTCTGGACTTTTGTACTCGTATAGCCTGCTCGTACCATATACGATCAGCGCTGGCTCGTTGCTTATGGATTTGTAACCGTGCCAGCAGCTGCCTTGAATTCTTGCAATCTGAAGCCTCTCTTTCCCGTTGAGAATGATCTCGTCAAGCTCGCCCCTCGTCTCGGAATCTTCTCTGTCGTCGTAAGCGCAAAGCTTGATCGAACCCGAAAGGCAGATCGTGTAGTCATTCTGCCCCTTGTTGTGGCGGTGCCAGGCTCGAATAATTCCTGGAAAGCTGCACGCAATGTTGAATTGAACAATGTGATCCGTATCTAGAAATTCCTTCCAATCGTCGCGAAATATCTCTGCAAAGTAACCTCGTTCGTCAAGATTCTTCTTCACTTCAAAAATCCTCACGCCATCGATCAAGATTGTGTCGACTAATTCTAGATCGGACTGTAATTAATTGTTGCCATTTTCACTGACCAGATGTGATCCGATTCAGATTCTGCTGATTCGCAAATCTACCGATATAAGGATGAGTTTGCTTCCTCTTTGCGTGAGCAGTACGAGCGCTAGCGCGTCGCAGGAGGGGATCGCGATAATCGGCTTCGGGTATGTGGGAACGGTACTTGCTGTTTTCCTAGCCGAAAGGGGATACGACGTATTGGCGATTGACAATCAGGCAAAGATCATCGAAGAAATAAAGGCAGGAAAGCCTCACCTCAAAGAACCAAATGTTGAGGACTCTCTTGCAAAGTTTGTTCGATCTGAAAAATTGAAGATCGACACCTCTTACAAGGGAATCCAAAATTCCGACGTGATAATTGTTACCGTCGGCACTCCTTTAGGCGGCCACTACTCGGCGGACCTGACAGCTCTTGAGTCTTGTATTGAAGCAATCTGCCCCTATTTGTGCAAGGGTCAACTTCTCATTCTAAAGAGCACTCTGCCGCCCGGGACGACAAGAAACGTCGTTGCGCCAATCCTGAAGAGACACGGTATAAAACCTGGCTCAGATATTTTTCTTTCATTTTGCCCCGAGCGCTTGGCTGAAGGCAATGCAATGAATGAAATGAAAGAGTTGCCGGTGGTCGTGAGCGGGATCGATGAAGAGAGCGCGCTGCGAGCAGAGTCATTCTGGAAAAGAGTCGGCCTCGAAACGATCCCGGTCAAATCGCTTGAAGCGGCTGAACTAACAAAACTCGCAGATAATGTATGGATCGACGTTAACGTTGCTCTTTCAAATGAGCTAGCTAGGGTGTGCGAATCAGTTGGAGTGGATGCGATGGACGTAATTCGAGCAGCAAACTCGCTCCCGAAAGGCCCGGGAAAAGTGAACTTTCTAACGCCTGGAGTTGGAGTCGGCGGAAGCTGCCTCACCAAAGATCCCTGGTTTCTCGTTGATTTCGCAAAATCAAAGCAGGTGCAGCTTGAGCTGCCCCAAGTCGCAAGACGAGTCAACGATCACGTGCCTGCATTTATCGTTAATCTCATCGAATCAGAATTGAAAAAGAAAAATTGCGTACCGAGGGATACTCGGGTGGCAGTGCTGGGGTACGCTTTCAAGGGGTCAACCAGCGACACACGAAATTCCCCTGCGAAAGAAATAATCTCGAAGCTCTCTTCCCGCGGATTCACTGTCTCTGTTTACGATCCCTGGGTGCAGGAGGAGGTAATTATTCGTGAAACCGATATCAATCCATCTTCAAGCACCGACGATTGTCTCCGAAGCGCTAGTGCGATTCTGGTTCTTGCGGATCATCCTGAGTTCAAGAACCTCGAAGTCATTTCAAATTCCAAAGCTTTGAAGAGTGCCATCGTGTTCGATGGATGGCACATATTCGATCCCAGAAGCATAGTTGAGCTGGGTTTTGATTACTTTTCCCCTGGCGCGTTCCAGAGGCGAGCGGATTGAAGATTGGTATAACAGGCGCGGGCGGGTTCATAGGCAGCCACCTCGCCGACGCTTTGCTAGCAAGAGGAGACGATGTTACAGGGGCGGACCTTTCAGATAACCCATCTTCTAATCTGAAGGATGCCTCGCGCAGTCCGCGTTTTAACTATTCGAGATCTGACGTTAAGGATTACAGTTCGCTTCAGAAATCTTTTGCGTCCAAACTCGAAGTATTGTATCATCTAGCTTCGAACGTCGGCGTTGATTCGTACATCGATGATCCTCTGGGAACCATCGACACAATTATGGTCGGAACCCGCAATGTGCTCGAATTCTGCTTGAAGTCGGGGACAAGACTCATCGCTTTGAGCACGAGCGAAGTCTATGGAAAGAATCCGCAGATTCCGTGGAGCGAAAAATCTGACCGCGTTCTAGGAGATCCTTCGATCGAGCGATGGTCCTACGCTACCAGCAAGGGCCTCAGTGAACATATGATTAATGCGTTCAAGAAAAAATACAGCCTCAGTGCAACAATTGTAAGGCCCTTCAACGTGTACGGTCCCCGGCAAAGATCATCCTTCATCATCCCTGCCGTCATTCAGAAAATAATTCGGGGAGAACCTCCCGTCATCTACGATGACGGTAGGCAAACTAGATGCTTCACTTATGTAGCCGATCTCGTCGCCGGTTTGCTGGCTTGTCTTGACAAAGACGTCGGGCCGGGAGAAACTTTCAACCTGGGTAATGAAACGGAAGTCTCAATTAACGATGCGGTACGCCTGGCTCTTGAAATCAGCGACTCCTCGCTTAAACCACTGTATCTCGACACGTCAAAAAAATTTGGAGAGCGCTACGAGGACATAGGGAGAAGAATACCCGACTGCTCCAAGGCTCACAGATTGCTGAACTGGAAAGCTGAAACCTTGCTAAGGGATGGAATCAAAGCAACGTATGAATGGATGAAAGATTCCTCCAACTAGTGGCCGAGTGGAAGAATGGGCAAATCGAAACTGCTTGTCATAGGATCTTCGTCCCTCGTCGGCTCCCATTTCGTGGAGACTTTCGGAATCAAGCATGAGATCTCGGCTGCCGGAAGACGAAACATTTTCGAAAACGGCGCACTGGCTCTCTTTATCAAAGTGGACATCCTAGAACATGAGAAACTAGCGGATGTAATACGGACAAGTAAAGCCGACTATGTGCTCAATTATGCCGCGGAGACCAATGTTGACGGATGCGAGAGGCAGAGAGGGGACTTTCAGGGCAGCGCTTACCAAACGAACACCGAAGCAGTTTCCTCAATGGCGTCTGCATGCAAAAAGGCTGGAAAGAGATTCTGTCACATCTCGACGGACTTTGTCTTCGATGGGACTTCTGGACCTTACTCGGAAGACGACGCAGCTGGTCCAATTAACACTCGCATAGGCTGGTACGGTTATACAAAATTTCTTGCTGAAAAGAAGATTCAGGAAACCATGCAGAGTGACTTTTGCATAATTAGAATAGGCTATCCCTTTAGAGCGCAATTTCAATACAAAACGGATTTCGCGAGAAATATTTTGGATCTCCATGGTAGCGGAAGATTGTATCCAATGTTTTCAGATCAGCTGATGTCGCCGACACTTATCGACGATATTTCGGCAGCAACCGATCATCTGATCCAAAAATCTTCGGAGGGAATCTACCATGTCGCTTGCCAACACCCGACAACGCCGTATGACTTTGCGTCGAATCTGCTGCTTACGTTCTTTCCAGATGAGGATGTTTCGTCCCTGAAAAAAGGGTCGATCCTCGATTTCAATGCCAAAACCGGCCACGCTCCCCGCCCCGTCAAGGGTGGACTAAAAGTCGACAAAATCACCTCCTCTGGATTTGTTCCTAGAACATTCGAAGATGCAATAGATCAGATATTCAAGCAGCGAAAGAAAGTGGAATAGATCCTAACCAGTGCAAGAATGAGCGTATTCAGACAACGTCGAAAGCAAGCATCCGTCGCATTTCCAACAGTAATTTAGGCGCTGAAATCCGATCGGCGGTCTTTCTTGGAAGCCAGAGAAAGATCAAGTCGAAGAATGCCCCCGCTACGTAGGGCTTCTTTGCGTGCGGATTCCTGGGTCTAGTAGCTTTGCTCATGCTCCAAAGCCCCTGCTCGATTCCCCTAAAAGATGCGATCGCTCCGCCCGCGTTGCGCTTCTGGATGAGTGAGAAAACTGTTCTCATTCGGTTTGCGAGGACCGCGAGTATGGCGGAAGGGAGGGACTCTGCAGGGTAGCTCTGATAAACAGTGTAGAACGAATTTCTGACTTCGTAGAAAACTCTCAAATTTTGAACCATGCCCCCCGCAGCCAGATGGTTGACGTGCTTTGCAACTTCGGGCAAGACCAGAATATTGTAACCGAGACTCCGAATTCGAAAACAGAGATCTATTTCTTCCCAGTACATGAAGAAGCTCTCGTCAAACCCTGAAAGCTCCTCGAAAACATTCTTCTTGACCGCCAAGCAGTGACCGCTGGCGTAAGTCGAAAAAAATGGCTTTTTGAAATCGGGCAGCGATAGAGTCCTGTTGCCGAAGGTGAGCAGCGTTCCAGTCGGCCCCGCCGCGGCGATTTTTTCATAACTGAACGCTTTCACGAGAAGTTTTAGCCAGTCTTTGTCCACGATAACGTCACTGTTCAAAAAAAGCAAAATATCAGTACTTTTATCCGCCTGCTTTGCTCCCTCGTTGTTTCCACCGGCATAGCCCAGATTATTTTTCAGAGAAACGAGCTTCACTTTCGCAAAGCGATCCGCGACCACTCGAGTGGTACTATCGCTTGAACCGTTGTCTACGAGCACAACCTCGAAGCTCGGATAATCCGTATGTAGTACGCTTGAAACGCAATCGCTCAGCATATTCCCCATTTTCGAGCTGTTGTAACTGAGGATGATTACGGACACTAAAGGAGTATTTTCCAATCTGAATTCCGCCCGTTCCACAGATGTACTATACTACCTCAGGATTGTCCGGTCCCTGTCCCCTGTTATACGAAGAAGACTGGATAGAGATTAGCCCCTCAAGGTATTTCTTGCTCCTGAGCTGAAGCAAGACCTCCACTTCGCCATAGAGCATGGTCGGGAAGAGAACTAGCGCATTGCCAAATCTCCATGTGCCCCGGTACAGCACGCCAGCGAGTGTTGGCTCGCTAGCTTTCTCGGTGACAATCTGATAGATCCAGAAAGCAACTGGAACAATCACCAGCGGCCAAAACAGAATTGAAAAACACAGACAGAGGAACACAACGGAATAAAATCCCCAGCGATAGATCCATTTTCCATCATCAGCTAATTTGAAAATTCTTCTTTCTCTAAAGACCGCGTAAACGTTCCAAGCATTAGAGCGCCTGAGCCTCATCTGCCCCTGCCATCGCTTGTTCCAAACAACTCGTTCACCTGCAAGATGCAGGACTGGATGCCTCCGCTCAATTAAGCAGGCCCGCTTCCTTCCGATTTTTCTCTCGCCGCGAAGGAGGAAGTCCTCGTCTTCGGGCAACCAAACGAGTCTTTCATCGAATCGGATGCTCTTGCAAAGTTCGGAGGCGATCAAAGTGCAGCCCAATCCTACGCAATCGGTTTCGACGTTTTTCAAACGGTATTCGACGTTTTTGGAATATTGGCTGTAAAAGAGTCCGTCAATGTGCACGATGGGGTACTGCTTCGAATCCTCAAGTGCCAAGCTCAGAGTGTCGGAGTTTACTATGATATCAGAATCGATGAAGAGCAGAAAATCCTCATCTGTCAGGCATTCAGCAATGAGATTCCGAGTCTTTGGAAGAGTCCAGTTACCCTCCAAGAATAGAAGTTTTCGGAACCCACCCGAGTTTGCCTTGCAAAAATTCTTTACCAGCGCAGGGGATTCGTCCGTGCCGCCGCCAGCAATTACCACCGTAACGTTCTCTCTAGGATAATCAAGATTTGCAATGGCGTTGAGAGTCTTATCGAAAAGCGCTCCTCTGTTCCAGACCGGAACACCGATCAATACTTTGGCTGAATTCAATGGTTGTCAATCCCTGCTGGCTAGTGGTGTTGAGAGAAGGAGAGAAACTGTAATGCCCTCGATTATTTGATGGTAATCATTTGATCGTATTTCTGCTTGTTCCATGACTTTGCTCAAGCAGAAAATTCCAAGCAGGTTTTCGTTGAAAATTTCAGGCGACTTCGAGCGTTATCAATTGTTTTAATCTTCTCGCACAAGCGCAATTTCAATCTGGCAATTGCACTAACCGAAACATATATTGTCAAAGTCTTGACCATTTTTGAAAAGTAAAGCTTGAGCAATGTGAGAGTTAGGCGATCCGGCCTCATTGCCTTCGCTATCCGCATGGGGAGCACGCTGACAGGGCTGGTATTCGTGGTCGTTGTAACTGCCAACCTTAGCGATGTGCAATTCGGTCTCTGGTCGCTCATACTCAGCACAGTGGGATACGCAACCTTTGCGGCAACGATCATAAGCTTCTGGGTTGTCCGGCAAAGGGCAAGAGGTCTGCCCGCGGGTCCAAGCGCACTCGCGCTAGCCGGGATCTTTGCAGTGGTCCTTACGGTCGTTTTTGTTTTGATTTCCATTCCCATATCGAGCGTTGGCAACAATTTCTTCTACTTTCTCATATCCGTGCCGCAGATTCCGCTGACAGTCCTCGGCGCAGTGCTTGAAGCCCTCATTCTCGCTACAAATCCAGAGCGCTGGAGCATAGGTTTCGGCCTTTTCGAGCTTTCCAA
>JASHSF010000040.1 GCA_030036955.1 Nitrososphaerales archaeon | reverse complement strand
AGCTTTTCCCTGGTGAAGGCGGGATTTCGCCTCGACATCGGATACCTACGAATGTCGACAATCAAGCTTACTTCATTGCTCCTAAGGAGAACAATAAAGTCGGAAAACTCTAGCGTCGAGTGGCCAATGGTGAAAATCATACTACCGTCATCCATGAATATATTGCACTTTCACAAAAGCAAGCCGCAGCGACTGATATGGTCGATGCTCAGGAATTTTGACGGGACCTCTATCCGGGCTTTGCGTGCAATTGAGCTAAGAGCAAAAACAGTTTTAAAACCGCCTTGTTTTGCGAACCTCATTCTCTGAAATGGATGCCAAGCCAATAAAGAGAGAGGCGCAAGATCTTTGGGTCGCGCGAAGACCGATTATCATCTCTCCACCAGGAGGGATTTTTGACTATCAAAGCCTCGGAAAAGCATTTACTCTCGCGGCCTCGTCCCCCGACGACAAACTAAGGGTACCCGCGCTAGATTCCAAATTAGCCCAGAAGAGGATAATGATAGTGGACGACGAGAGGCAGATTGCGAAGCTCTACTCACTCATACTGTCTAACCTTGGCTTCACCGTGTCCGGTCTGGAATATGACGGAGCGGCTGCCGTGAATCGAATATCAAAGGACAGGGATGTGGATTTGCTGATAATTGACCAGCGAATGCCGGAATTGGATGGTACCTCGGCTACGAGAAAGATAAAGAAGATCAATCCGGACATCAAAGCAATAATGGTCACGGCATACGAAATTCCGGATTCGGATCGAGAAATATTCGAGGCTGTTCTCACAAAGCCGATTTCCTCAAAGTCATTGGCCGATGTGGTGACCAAAGTTCTTGGCAGGTAACTTCCGAGAGCTGCTAAGCTAAAATAAGCTCCTTTTGATTTTCTGCCCAACCGTGAGCGCCACACAAATCATCTCCGAACTCAGACGGCAGGAAATCGAAATTCTAACTGAAGAACGCCTAACGAAAGTTATCGAGGGCAGGGAGAAGCAGACTGCCTACATCGGATTCGAGCCAAGCAGTTCCCTTCACATAGGAAACCTCGCAGCGACGCTTCCTCTCTTTACGCTTGCCCGGCACGGCTTCAGAGCGATCATATTGCTCGCAGATCTCCATGCTTATGCAAACGACAAGGGCGAGATGGCAGAGATCCAAAAGTACGCGCATGACAACATGGCGATTGTCGAGAAGATTGCGGGGAAGCTTGGAATAGGGAGCAGAATCGAATACAAAGTAGGCACGGAGTTTGAGGATCAGCCCTATTTCATCCAAATGCTTCGACTGTCTCGATTGGTAAACCTGACTGAAGCGGAGAAGAGCATGGACGAAATTGCAAAGAAATCTGTCAATCGAATGACTTCATCAATTATCTATCCTCTGATGCAAGTCCTCGACATTGGAGTACTTGGAGTGAGCGTTGCAATAGGGTCAATTGACCAAAGAAAGGTCCACGTGCTCGCAATAGAGAACCTGAAGAAATTGGGATACAAAACGCCCGTGGCGATACACAACAAAACTATCATGCAGGGGACGGACGGTAATCAGAAAATGAGCAAGTCCCTAGGAAACACAATAGATCTAAATGAAACGAGGGAATCGCTTGAGAAGAAAGTAAGGAAAACGTTCTGCGCCCCGGGAAATTTGGAAGTGAATCCAATTTTGGGCTGGTACGAAGCACTAATTTTTCCGCTATTCAAAAAATCACTTTCGTTCGGAGAATTTGCAGCGGGTTCTTATTCCGAACTGAAAGCCCTGTGGTCGGAGAACAAAATCAGTCCGCAGCAATTGAAAGCTTCTGCGCTGAGAGATCTCGGAGAAATTCTCCTGTAGAGTCTCTGTCACCGCCGAAAAGAAACATCCGGGGCTGGCAAGTAGATCAAAAACTAAAAAAATATCCACCGGCAGTGTAGTTTACCGGATCCAAACCGCTTGTCCGGATGGACAAGCCAATAGCTTTCTGATTTTTCTGGAAACATAAATCACTCGTCTCGATCTTAGCTTTGTTGTAGCTATCAATCACCTAGATTTTCTGCCTGACAATCAGCAATGGCCAGACTTAAAATGACTATATCAACTGACAGTACTGGAACGCTTAAATTGAAAATTCTGCCAATGCAGACATTGCAGTCTTGCAAACTCTCATAATGGGAGGTGGGCCGATCGGCTCCAAAGTAGCATTATTTCTTTCACACAGCGGCGAGACTGTACGGGTTGTTGAACAGGACAAATCAAGATCCGAGTGGTTATCAAAAAATTCCGACGCGACGGTGTTCAATGGAAGCGCGCTAGACCCGGCAACACTTCTCGAAGCTGGCATCGATAAGGCTGACATTTTGATAGTTACGGTCGAGAGCGATGAGCTAGCGCTGAAGATTGTGGACTTTGCAAAGTCGCAATTCGGGGTGCCAAGAGTCATAGTTGTTGAGAAGAGCTCGGAATTTTCGGATCTTCTGAGGCAAAGCGGTGCAGACGTGGTTATTTCGGCAGAAGACGAAGTCTTGAACAGGATCGAAAACGTTCTCCAAAGGAACGATGGCCAGAGGACAATCTTCGCGGACAAGCAAAATAACTACCGAATATCCAGAATTAGCGTTCGTGCTACCTCGAGAATGATTGGAAAGCGCATCTCCAAGATCGAAAGGGCTAAAGCGAAAGTCCCCGCAATACAGAGAGGAGGCAATCTGTTGTTTCCTGATGATCAGACCGTCCTGGAGATGGGAGATGAGCTCTTCGTGATCGGAACCGAAAACGACGTTGACAAGCTAGCTAATCTCGTTCAACAAGAATCGGCATAGAAGCGTGCGATAGAATGGTTACCTATTTTCCAAGCGTCATCCTGGAAAGGATTCTTGTTGCGATCATAATCCTTGCCGTTACCTACGGAATAGATTTCGCATTCAACCGAATCGTCCTGAAAGCAATAGGAGGAAAGAGCCGACACTCTGCTTACGAAATAGGGAGGATAGGATCCATCGTAATTTGGACGGGAGGTATACTTTCGGTTCTTCCAATACTGGGCGCGTCGGATATTGTCGTCGCCGTCGTGATACTGCTGATTGGCGCATTTTTGATTATAGTAACGAAGGATTTTGTCAGCAACTGGTTTTCGGGTCAGATGATTAGGACAATCGCTCCATTCAGGGTAGGGGACTGGATAAAAACCTCCGGAGGACAGTACGGGCGCGTTAGTCGAATTGAGGGACTCTTCACAATACTTGTCACGCAACAAAACGAGACAGTGGTCATTCCGAACTCAAAGCTCACCTCGGATCTGATCGTCGACAGAACCACGAGCGGAAGCCTCAAGATTCCGATTGACTTTGAAGTCAATCCTCAGATAGAGTTCGGCGAGCTCACGCTCGGCGTTACAAAAATCGCCAAGGAGCTATCGTCGTACCTTTCCGATGCAGGCTCGAAGAAAGCAGAACCCGAGATCTACGTCCTTTCCACCACACCGGAATACGTGAAGGTTAGAGTCCTCCTCAAAATAGACAATGTGGCGAAGGAGGAGGAAGTGGCTTCAGAGTTCCGGAAGAGATTCGCCTTGCTCGGCTACGAGGCAAGAACTGTATCCCATTCGGAAGAAGCTGGTCAAGAGATTTCAGGCAAGCAGGGCATCGAACGCTAGGTCTTCTCGAGTCTCCACTTTTGGCCCTGAGGTGTATCTTGAACCCGAATCCCGATTTTCAAAAGTTCCTCTCTCAGTAAATCCGCTTCTGTCCAGTTCTTCGCTCTCCTTGCCTCCTCTCTTTTCCGAAGCAAATCGCGAGCGACTGGGGGGAGCTCGTTTTCAGTTTGTTGCTTCACTTGAATGACAGCAAATACTTCGTTGAAGTCCTTTAGCATAAACTCAAGGAGAAGGTTCGCGCCTCTTTCACCGTGAATTCCCGAATCCATGATCTTGTTTGATTTTGTGACGAATTCGTAAACGGCTGAGAGAGCTCGCGGCGTATCCAAATCGTTATCCAGGGCGGCAACGAAAGAGTCTCTAGTTTGTTTAACCAATGGTTCAATTTCTCGAGTATTTTCTTGTCTCAAGGAATTTTCACTTGAGAGGCTTCTAAGCCTCGAAACGAATTCATTTAGGCGATCTAGCGAATGCGAAGCCTGCTGAAGACTCTCTTCTGTGAAATTTTGCTGCATGCGATAATGTCCGGAAAGGAACAGCAACCTGAGAGCCGCCCCACCGATCCCCTGATCGCGAATGTTTTTCACTGTAATGAAATTTCCCAGTCGCTTTGCCATTTTCTGATTGTCGACCAAGAGCCACTCCGCGTGGAGCCAGTAATTGACAAATTTCTTCCCAGTGAATGCTTCTGACTGCGCGATCTCGTTTTCGTGATGGGGAAAGATGTTGTCGACTCCGCCCGTGTGAATATCAAAGTGCTCACCCAGATACTTCATTGACATAGCCGAGCACTCGATGTGCCAGCCAGGCCTGCCCCTGCCGAGGGTTGTTTCCCAGAATATTTTTCCGTCCGCGGCATCCCAAGCCTTCCAAAGAGCAAAATCCTGAGCTGCGTCCTTGCCATAGTCGTCAACCCTTACTCTCGCGCCTGGTTTCAATTCGGACAGGACGAGACCCGATAACTTTCCGTAGTCTGGAAATAACGCGATCTTGTAGTATATCGAATCATCATCTCCTCGGTAAGCATTACCTTTGAGTATCAGGCCCTCTATGATAGCGACCATTTCAGGTATGTGATCGGTAGCACGCGGATACCGATCTGCGGGCGCGACGTTCAAAAACTCGAGGTCATCAAAAAATTCCTTTGCATATTTTTCCGTCAGCTCCCTGTAATCCAGATTTTCTTCCCTGCAGGTCTTGATGATGCGATCGTCGACATCCGTCAGGTTCATTATCTGAACTACTTTGTAACCGCGATACCGGAGGTAGCGGCGCAAAAAGTCCTCAAAAACAAACGTCCTGTAATTTCCAATGTGCGGAGAATTCCAGAGGGTAGGACCACAGGTGTACATTTTGACTACACCTGGTTCGATAGAGTGAAACTCTTCGAGGGAACGACCCAAAGTATTGAAGAACTTCATAAGTAATGCCCTAACAGTTTTAGAGTGTCCCGACCAATGAGGTGTACGAGATAGCGAACGAGCTATTAGAAAACGAGAGGAAGACCCGATTTGCCATCGTTACATTCGCGATTAGGGCAAAGCTAAGGAAGCATTGGATGAGGATCGGATCTTTTAAACTACTTCGGAATGATGCTTCGGCTAGTGATAGAGCGGTACTCTTCCTGGGTCAGCACTTGCATTGCTGGAGTCTGCTGAATAATGTAAACTGGATTTCCGGCCGGATCAGTCTGTCCCGTTTTCAGGATCTTTGTCAAAACCATCTTTATCCCCAAAACATAACCATCGTCAATAGAGTAATAATTCCATTCTTCCTGTAGTGGCTTGAATCCAATTGCCTTTCCTGAGGGCATCTGAGGTTGCATTGGCTGTCTCCGTTCATTAGTTAAGCGAATTCATGCTTAATACTTTGCTATGCCTATAACTGTGGTGGATCTCTGCGCTACTCGAGATTGTAACAAAGCATGAAAACTGATCGAGAGAAAACTTTCGATCTGAGTAGAAGGGTCGTGACTGGAGAGATCCCAAAGAAATGAAAGATGATCGATAGAATGCCCTAAAGATTAAAATTAAAAAAAATGGAAGTCTCTGTTCCTTTCGGAGTAAAAAGGTAGAGACGCCTAAGCCATTTTGCCGATCTTGAACATCTTTGTGCCGCAGACAGTGCAAGTGCCAGTAACAGCTGGCCTGCCGTTTTTCAGCTTAGTCTGCCTAGCACCCTTGATCTCCCGAGATTTCTTACACTTAACGCAGTAACCCTGCACCATTTTGTGCTCTAGATCTTGCAAGCGTAGAGCGTATTTAAGCTAAGCGTGGAGCACTCACGGATCGAAGCTGAGCTTTAAATATCGTCGGTCGACTTCCTGACCAAATTTAGAGCGCGAAAGTGGCAAATGGCAAGAAGGTTAAACGCCCCATACTTTGGAAAAAGGTACATTGGCAGCTCCGAAACAAAAATCTTACACGACTTGGATCACGAATCGGACAAGTGTCGAATCGACAGTATCGAGCGAAAGCACATACAAATGTTTGAGTGGCTATCGATTCCCAGGGACCTGAATTATAGCGGGTGCCCATATTGTATGCCCGACTACAAGAAACAGATCGAGTCCTTACGAAGCTGACATGCATCGTCTTATTAATTCTGCGTGTCGGCTAAGGGATTCCCATGAAGACCAACAATTTGAAGCGAAGGCTCCGCGAGGGAAGTGTTTGCTTCGGCACATTTCTCACGATCGGCAACTCGGACGTTCCTGATATGTTGAAGCATCTTGGGTTCGAGTGGTTCGTATTTGACATGGAGCACTCTTACATTTCGTTCGAAATGGTGAAGGAGATGGAGCAGGCAATATCCGACAAGGACCTATGCCCGTTCGTTAGGATCGGTGAAATCGATCAGTATCTTGTCAAGCGAGCACTCGATGCGGGAAGTCAAGGACTAATCGTGCCGCTTGTCAACAGCGCTGAAGAGGCAAGGCGGGTGGTGGAATTCGCGATGTACCCACCAAGGGGAGTGAGGGGAGCCGGGCCCGGTCGTGCTTCAAGCTATGGGTTCGAATTTGGCGACTATGTTCGCCACGCCAACGACGAGCTTTTGATTGGAGTGCAAATCGAAACAAAGCAAGCTCTACAAAACGTGGAATCTATTGTCTCGGTTGAGGGCGTCGACATTGGATTCGCAGGGCCGAGTGATTTAACAATGTCGCACGGTTTGTATGATGATCGCTCTAATCCTACTGTTCTGGCAGCTTTGAGCAAGGTAGTTGACGCTTGCCGGGCCGCAGGGAAAATTCCTGGAACGCTTGCAGCTACTCCGGAGGAAGTGAAAAAATTCAAGGACATGGGATTCAAATTTATTTCCCTAGGCTCTGACGGAAAGTTTCTGACTCTCGGCGCAAAGAAATATCTTGAAGCGAGAGAGGCCTAATCTTCCGATTCATTAGGCTGGTTGCTGTTGGGTCACACAGTGGATTGTTCCAAATCCGCTTACCAGGGCCTCGCAGTTGATCCCCAGTGTTTTCCGATCTTGAAACTCCGATGCAATCAATTCGAGAGCTTTCGCATCATTTACATCATCAAAGACGGGCACAAGAACGGTAGCGTTTCCAATGTAAAAGTTTGCATAGCTGGCCGGAAGCCTGTTTCCCTCGTGGTCAGCGATTTTTCTTCGCGGCATGTGAATAGGAACTACCTCAAGTTTGAGTCCACTCTCGTCGGCAGAGCTCTTTAGTGATCGAAAATTTGCTTCCAGAACTTTCTGATTCGCACTGCTCTGTTCGTCTATCATACAGATGACCTTGGATTCCCCGACAAATCTTGCGATGTCATCAACGTGACCGTCTGTGTCGTCACCTTCAATGCCCTGGCCTAACCATATGACGTGACCTGCTCCGAGAAAGCGATCGAGCATCTTTTCGATTTCCCCTGCAGATAATCCAGGATTCCTGTTTTTGTTAAGAAGGCATTGTTTGGTTGTAAGCAGGGTGCCGTTTCCGTTCACATCGATAGACCCTCCCTCGAGGACAACTCTAGTTTGAACTGCATTTGATGCCAGGAGAGCTATGACGAGCCCGTTTTCATTGTCTTGCAAGAGATCGTCATACTTTCTTCCCCAGGCATTGAAAATCCATTTTGTCGCCGTGATAGGTGAACCTTGATTCCGATTTCGGACGAAGATAGGGCCGTAATCTCTTATCCAGACATCCTCAGTTTTCGCTCGGTAGAATTTCACATTTCTAATACTTCTGAGGCGAGAGGACGCATCTCTCTCTGCCTTTTCATCGTCCACCAAAACATAGACTTCTTCCCCAGGAGTTAGGGCATCGATCATTTCAACATAGCTAGTTCTGACTTCTTCAAGCACTTCCCCCGGAAATGTCGTTTCGTTTTTTGGCCAAGAAAGCCACGTTGCTTCGTGCTTCTCCCATTCGGCTGGCATCCTGTAGCTTGGTTCAAATCCGCCCGTCATTGGAGCCTACGATTCCGTTATCTTGCCGTATGTCGAAGGGCGTCTGTTTCTTAGAAAACCCCAACCATCTTCAATTTGAGAACCAAGGTTCAGGTCGCATTCAGCGGTGAAGACACCTTCTTCCTTCCCCGCGTGAAGGAGAATTTTTCCAAATTGATCGCATACAAACGAACCTCCCCAGAAATTCATTTGATTTTCCTTTCCTACTCGGTTTACGGCGGCGACTATCACACTGTTTGAAATGGCATGGCCAACTTGCACTCTTTCCCATGATTCTTGCCAGTTTCCTTCCATTTGATCAATGCCATCAACTGTTCCGATTGCTGTTGGATAAACGATTATTTCGGCACCCAGCAATCGATTAATTCTCGCAGCTTCGGGATACCACTGGTCAAAGCAAATCAGAGGGCCGACCTTAGCTTTGCCCGCATCGAAAACTGTGAATTTGTCACCGGGCTTGAAATAGTTCTGCTCGAAAAAACCAGGATCCTGCGGAATGTGCACTTTCCGATACTTGCCGAGCATCTTTCCTCTAGCATCAAAGACCACGCAAGTGTTGAATCTCTCGTCCCGGTCGACTTCGTAGATAGAACCTGCCACGATTGAGACTTCGAGCTTCTTTGCAGCTTGTGCCAGTGCCTCGGTCTCGCGACCGGGTATCGAGGTGGGACTTGTGTTAGAGGTTTCATCCTGTGGGAAGTAACGCGATAAGAATAGCTCGGGAAGGCAAACAATATCGGCCCCCTTTTGTTTTGCGTCACCTATCATATCCAAAGCCTTACTAAAATTGGAATTCTCATCATCGCTCATTGACATTTGCACGAGCCCGAGCTTGACGATTGAAGACGGAGTTGAATCTTGCACTGTGATGTTCGATCTTATTTCACAAATTGATCCTTAATAATCTAAAATCCTACAAACCAATTCTTAGAATTAAGCGGGATCTATAGCTATAGAAATGACATCTCGAATGTCGTCAATGGTAATGTCTGCTATTCTCTCAAATTCTGCCAATTTCTCTTTGAGTTGAAAGCCAGTATTTTTTACAAATTGTCTCAAGAATATCACGCGAGCGAAGCCGACAGCTTTCGCGCCGCTTAGCTCTTGATTCTCCCCATCTCCAACGAAGATTGAATGCTCAGGAGACACTTCCAGTTTCCCCAAAATGTAGGAATACGCAGCAGGATCCGGCTTCATTATTTTCATGTCAAGGGATAGAGCAATTGCGTCGACTAGCTTTGCTATTGGAGAGCGCGAAAGATACCTAATTTCATCTTCATCGCAGTTGCTAAGAACTCCGATCCTTACTCCTTTGATTCTGAGACTACTCAGAGCCTCAATTACCTCTGCGGGAGGATTCAATACAGCTTCGTAGTGATAGCGATCAGCTTCGTAGATCGCTCTCTCGACAAGCGACTCGCTCTTAGGTTGCCTGAGGCTCTCGTTGCAAAATAGACCGATTCTTTCTTTGAGGGTAGGGCTCCACTGTAAGTTGCGCTCTCGCTTTGTCTCAAGCCACCACTGTTTGAATTTATCCGAATCTATCTGTAAAATACTCACAATTCGATCTGTTCTCTTGTAAGCCGATGGATTGATTCTTTCCGGAGCTACTAATGTTCGAAAAAAATCAAAAACGACAGCTTGCATAATTGGCATCCAGCAGGTGGAGATTTAGGACAGATCTTTCCACTTGCCTTGATAAAGAAGTTTTGCTACTATCCATATAGTTTGATCGATCAACTTTTGGCTCATTATGACTAATGAGTGGAACCAAGCACTTGCAGAGATTAGGATGAAATGATTTGTGTTCTTGGAAGAACAAAATTCTTTCTGCATTGTCGTTTGTGGCGGTTACTTGGGGTTTCCCGCTTTGAGCCACTCAACGTAGTCCTGGATAGCGGTGTAAGTATCGAACTTTGGGTAGAAACCTGTATCTTCTCGCAGTCGTCTCGTTTCCATAACAGGTAGGAGAAATGGACTATGCCCCGGAGGCAACTCTGCCTCGAACTTGGGAGCGACTCGCTTTATGGTATCGACAAGCTCTAGATTTGGAACGGCCGTCTCAGAACCAACATTGTAAACGCTATGCTGGAGCTTTTCCGCAGTGTGTAGCATCGCGATTGCACGGGCCATGTCTTTGATGTAAATAAGAGGCATGGCGTCCTCCGCATTAGACAAAAATACGTTTTCAAGCTCGGGAGGTTTAGCATTTACAGCCGCATGGACTAATCGCGTAGCGAGCATCCACTGGCCCTGTTCGATGTCTTGAGCCGGACCGAACATACCTTCGAGTCTAACACAAATCTATCTGATCCCGCTGACCTTCGCGAACTCGCTGCTTGCCACTTCAACGATTTTGTGATATGCCAGCAACGGGAACGGACTTTCGAGAGATACGAGTTGCTCTTCATTTGCTTGTCCAGGACTTCCAATGTATAATCCACCGGTGCTGGAAAATGTGAGCCGCTTGATCTTCCATTCTTGAGCTACTTTGAAAGTACTGTTCAGCATGTCCAGGTATCCAATCAGTCCCCCGATGGCACCTTGATCTACCACATTGAATCCTCCGGCGACATTGACGATGCCTTTTATCTCGTGCCTTTCTCCAATTTTTCGTAAATCTGAGATCGAAGTCGCATCTGCTTGTTCTACGAGCACACGATGCTGATCTATATGTTTCTGCAAGAAGCGAGGAACTTCGGTATTCTTGTGACGTGTAACCACACAGTCGTTGCCTAGTTCCACCAAGGCTTCGG
>JASHSF010000039.1 GCA_030036955.1 Nitrososphaerales archaeon | reverse complement strand
GCTTTATGGCTACGATGCAGACAGCGAAAGAGCACATGGCGAAGTCGGAAAATGCGGTGTTTCAATTTCTTCTCTGGGCGACATGGAAGTATTATTGAAAGGAATACCCCTTGGGGCGGTAAGCACGTCGATGACGATTAACGCGCCTGCCGCAGTTCTAACCTGCATGTATGCAGCTGTGGGCGAAAAGCAAGGTGTTCCACTGGAACAGCTGCGCGGAACTGTTCAAACAGACATTTTAAAGGAGTACATCGCGCAGAAGGAGTGGGCATTCCCTCCGGAAGCTCACTTGCGAATCATTCGAGACATGATGGTTTTTTGCACGAAACGAATGCCCAACTGGAATTATATCTCCATCTCGGGTTACCACATCAGAGAAGCCGGTGCCAATGCAGTGCAAGAACTTGCCTTCACTCTGGCGGACGGATTTTCCTACGTTGAGCTCGGGAAAAATGCTGGGCTCGACGTAGATTCTTTCGTTCCTAGATTTTCATTCTTTTTCAACTGCGACATGGATTTCTTCGAAGAAATCGCAAAGTTCAGGGCCGCGCGGAGAATCTGGGCTACTGTAATGAAGGAAAAGTATGGGGCAGAAAATCCGAGGAGCTTGCTGCTCAGATTCCACACGCAAACTTCCGGCGTATCTCTTACTTGGCAGCAGCCCATCAACAACGTAGTCAGAACTACAATTGAAGCGCTTGCAGCCGTGCTCGGAGGAACCCAGTCGCTTCACACCAACTCCTACGATGAGGCGTGGGCTCTCCCCACGGAGGCGGCGGTTACTGTTGCTCTTAGAACCCAGCAGATTATTGCCGAAGAAACGGGTCTGACAGATGTAATTGATCCGCTCGGGGGATCTTACTACCTTGAGTGGCTCACGAACGAAATGGAGGAACAAGCATTCAGATATTTTGAAAAGATCGAAGAGATTGGTGGGGTGTTGGAGGCAATAAAGCAGGGATATCTCCAGCGAGAAATCGCAAACACTTCTTACGCCAAGAGTCAGCAAATGGAAAACGGCCAGCGCTACGTGGTAGGAGTGAACAAGTATTCCGTTGACGAAGAAGAGCCGATCAAATACCTGAAGGTCCATTCAGCTTTGGAACGGAAAGCAGCGACTAGCCTAAGATCCTTGAGAAGAAAGAGAGATGAAAAGGCTGTAAAGATTGCGCTTGAAAACCTCACCAAGGCGTTTGAGAATCCAGATGCAAATTCCATCGAACCAATGCTCGAGGCCGTTAAGAAATACGCCACGCTGCAAGAAATAATGGATGTCGGGCGAAAGGTTTTCGGCGGATGGAAAGAACCAGTCCTTGCCTGAATTCTTTTACTTAAAATCTAGGCGAGCTGTTAGAGAGTAAAGGGAGTGAGCGGCAATAGAATGGCCAATTCACAGTTGATGGCAAGTCAATACACGATTCCCCCAGGCAAGAAGATCAGAATTCTCGTTGCAAAGCCTGGGTTGGATGGGCACGACAGAGGAGCGCTCGTACTCTGCAGGGCATTTCGAGACGCGGGGATGGAAGTGATCTATTCCGGCTTACTACCGACGCCGGAACAGGTCGCGCAAATGGCAATCGACGAAGACGTTGATGTCGTAGCGCTAAGCTTGCTGAACGGCGCTCACATGACAGCCTTCCCGAAGGTCAAGAAATTTCTAAAAATGAAAGGTGGCGCCGGAATTGCCGTTGTTGGAGGAGGGATCATACCCGATTCTGACAAACCTAAGCTCGAAAGACAGGGGATAATAGGAAACTTTGGTCCCGGGACATCCCTAAAAACAATAATCGAATTTGTGCAGTCGGTTGTTGCTGAGCAAAGAAAAAAAACCGGATCTAAAAAAGCGAGAGCAAAGCGCTAGTTGTTTTAATTTCGAAGCACAAAACTCCGACCAGTGAACTCAGAGTTTCATGCAAACCGAGGGGATACTTTTGATATCCTGCTCCAATGTAGATTTCAAAGATCTATTTCTGAAAACTGATGCTGGGTGATATGTAGGAAAGAGTGGACGCCCGTCCTTTGATTTTGTTAGTTTCCCCCGGACGGGACCCATTTTCCTATCGCCTGTGAAATACTCAAGAGCAGTAGCACCGAGAGTGCAAATCAACTTGGGATTTATCAGCTCTATTTGACGGTTCAAGTAGTTAGAAGTGCACGTTTTGACCTCGTCGGGGAAGGGTTTCCTGTTTTTAGGCGGACGACACTTTACGATATTTGTAATGAAAACCTTTGATCTGTCGAGCCCCGCCTCGGTTAGCATGTCATTCAACACTCTACCAGCTGCACCGACGAAGGGTTCTCCGGCTGCATCTTCCTTTCGACCGGGACCTTCTCCAATAAACATCAGCTCCACATCTTTGGTATTCCCGGCGCCAGGCACCGCATTCGATCTGCTTTCGTGCAATCTGCAAAGGGTGCAAGCGCGGATTTTCCGGTCAAGCGCGGCCACGTCTGCAGCAACGGTTTCTTTGGTTTGACCTGACGAAGCTCGGGGCTTTTTGTGGGATCGTAGTGGATTCTTTTTTGCGGTCATAATGCAAGCTGTCTTTCAGTTCTCGACTACCCAAGACATGAAAAAAGGATTAATGGTAAGGTCCAGCCATTAATGCCAAATCATAGATCAATCCTGCCGCCCTCAGAGCGGCTTTGGTAGGAAGCATGGGCCCGTAACTGGTATTTTCAGCTTCTTCGATTGCTCGTACAAGCGAAGGTCCCGTGATTTCGCTGAACTTCAGAATTTTGAAACCATATTTTTCAGAAAATCGCTTCGCATTTCGTTGTTGCTCAAAGTGGTTTTCAACTGGCACAACCACGCACGGCACGCCGATAGACGCTAGTTCGTTCAATGTGGATGCCCCTGCCTGAGCTACGACGCAGTCTGCAGCCTTGAAATAACCTAGAGCTTCGTTGGTAAAAGGGACCAGAGATATCCGGCTTGAATTGCTCTGACCTAAAGACTTGGGATCAACTCTGGGTCCGAGGAGTAAAACCAGGTAAGCATGCAGCTTTTCGCTTATTCTGTTTGCGTCCCGCATGATGACGTGTGCAAGTTTCTTTCCGATTGACGTTCCCCCGATAGTCACAACAATAAAGCGAACGTCCTCGGTGCTACGAAGTAATCTTTTCTTGAGCTGCCCTTTGCTTTCGGTTGGTAAGTTCTCTACAACCGGGCCGACGATCTCGAAATTTTTCAAGACCCAACTCCGGACCCGACCAGATCGAGGAAGAGTTTCCTTGTCTTCAGCGTAGATGCGGAGCTGCTGGTTCAAGTACGCCTTCTTCAACATCCTATTCGCATAAGCTGTCCCGAAGGCATTGATCGGGTTGAGAGAGTTGCTCTCGAGCTTGACGTAATCTGTGATTATGACTCTTTTCTTTGGAAGCACCGGACTCTTCTCCCACAAAAACGAGAAGAGTGTTTCAACGAATTCGTCCTGAACCAAGACGTCGAAATCCCCTGGGATGGATTTGATTAACATGTAATTCTTCTTCGCTGCGCGAGCGGAAGCCCTCGCCACTTCGGACATGTCGCGGATTTTTCCGTTTTTGGCGCCAAACTCGATCTGCGCGCTAAGACTCTCAAGCTGGGATGAGATGTCCAGCACCTTTTCCCCGTTGGCGATAATGAAAGAGCGTGCAGGCTCCGCGGCAAGCCAATCAAAGTCGAACTGAGTCTTCTTGTCCAGCGTCCGAAGTTTTTGGGCGATAGCGATGCTCCGTCTAGCGTGACCCAATCCAATGGAAGAAACGCAATACAGGACTTTGATCGAATGTGAGGGCCTCCTTCCAACTGGATGATCCCAGATTTTTTGTGCCGTAGAATTGTCGGCTTCCAAAATATCTACTCCGAATACTTGCACGATCCTTTAGAAGATTAAGCTTCGATCATTTCTCGAGTCGCGCTCGTTAAAACGCGCGGCTTATTCTTCGTGATAAGGACGTCATCCTCAATTCTGACTCCGCCAAGAGAGGGAACGTAAATTCCCGGTTCAACTGTCAAGACCATTCCTGGCTCTAGCTCTTCCGGCGAATTTAGCGAGAGACCTATCCCCGGGTCGTGAACTGCGAGCCCAAGTGGATGGCCCAGCGAATGAATAAACCTGCCCTTGTACTCGCTCGAATCAATAATCGCCGCCGCAGCTCTATGCACGTCCGCCCCTTTCTTTCCGGAAAGGCAGTTCTCAATTCCAACCTCGTTCGCTCGCTTTACCAGCTCGTACATCTTCTTTTGTTCCCGCGAGGGCTCGCCGTGTACAAGCGTCCTTGTTATGTCCGAGCAGTATCTTTGAACTTTAGTCCCGTAGTCAAGCAGCACAAATTGCTTTCGCGCCAGCTTGGCATCACCGGCAGTGTAGTGCGGCAGAGCGCTATTTTTCCCGAAAGATACTATGCTTGGGAATGCTACGCCTCCCCCGCCTGAACTTTGCATTTCGAAAACGAGCGCCGCAGCAATTTCGCTCTCGCTCACTCCGTCCTTCAATAAGGTCGGAATTTTCGAGTAAGCACTGGAAGCAATGTCGCAGGCCCTGCTAATCGATTTCACTTCAGATTCATCTTTCAGGGAACGAGCGCGTATTATTGAGCGGCCAACGTCGACGAATCTAGCTCCTTTGAAAATCGACCTTAGCGTTTTTAAGGAATCCAGCGTCAGGTCTCTACCGTTGACTCCAATTACATTGCTCCCTCCCGCAGCTCGCTTCATATCTTCTTGTTGAGTTTTTTGATCGGTGTGTATGTCCATGCCCCCGCCGCTGGCACGTGCAATATCTTCCTCGAGCAGAGAGGTAAAAACTGAGACTGCGTCGGGGTTCCTCGCGGCGATCAGAAAAGATCGCTCGAAC
>JASHSF010000038.1 GCA_030036955.1 Nitrososphaerales archaeon | reverse complement strand
TCCGCGAGTTATTGTTGGTCTGTTCATCGGCAGTCTTCTCCCGTTCTTCTTCTCGAGCTTCTTGATCCAAGCGGTTGGGCGGGCCGCCATTAAGATGGTCAACGAAGTCAGAAGGCAATTCAAAGAAATCCCCGGCATCATGGAGGGGACAGCAAAGCCTGATTATGAAAGATGCGTGAGTATCAGCACGGACGCTGCGATAAGAGAACTCGCAAAACCCGCTCTGCTCGCGGTTGTTACTCCGCTGGCGGTTGGCTTCATACTTGGACCTCTTGCCCTAGGAGGTCTATTGATCGGAAGCGTGGTATCAGGCGTCTACCTGGCCTTCTTGATGACAAACGGGGGAGCAGCCTGGGACAACGCGAAAAAGTACATCGAGCTTGGTAACTTGGGCGGCAAGAAGACTCCTGTACATGCTGCAGCAGTCATGGGAGATACGGTAGGAGATCCTTTCAAAGATACTGCAGGTCCGGCAATAAACTCGCTTATCAAAGTGATGAACACAATTTCGATCGTGTTCGTCTCGGCA
This sequence comes from Nitrososphaerales archaeon, assembly GCA_030036955.1. Lineage (GTDB taxonomy): Archaea > Thermoproteota > Nitrososphaeria > Nitrososphaerales > CADDZS01 > JASHOD01. Next base: position 6,312 of record JASHSF010000038.1, on the reverse strand, counting down.
ATAGTTCTCCTCGCTCTTTTTGTTTAGGAAAAAGCCAACTATCTTCCGTTGGGAATTATTTTAAGAAGAACAAAAGTCGTTCTTCAGGTTAAGCGGAGGGGTGGCGGAGAGGTTACGCGTCCGCCTGCAGAAACATTGCAGTTAGCGGATGTCAGAGTTCTCACAGGGAGACTCGAACGCAGCTATGTGGGTTCGATTCCCACCCCCTCCTCCTTCTGCATGGGTTCGAATACACAAATATCGGGACACCTCCATAAGTGGAAAATGCCTTTGAAGAACTGGACGAAGTATGAATACCTCCGGAAGGATTCTAACGTGTGGCGCTGGCATGCCAACCTCGCCAACGGCTCAATCCTGAAGGCGCTGGGATATTTTTCCACTGCCATTGGAATGAGCCGGTCAGAGTTTGCCACCCTTCGAGTCGAAAAAATGGAAGCCCTTGCTCAGGATTTTGTAAATGATAGCGTGAAGAGCAACAACCCCAAGACGGGCAAGCCCCACTCGCCCGGCATAATCGATAATGAGCTTGGCGTCATCATGTCACGGTCGAAATGGAACAGGAAGAAATTCGAGCGAAAAATCAAAGTTGCCAACATCAATGCGACACCTACTCTAGATGACGAGCTCGCGCCATCTCAACAAGATCTGCATCGGTTGTCGTACGCTGACACAATGAATCTAAGGACTAGGGTGTCTATCGCCCTCATTGCATTTTCAGGTTGCAGACTGGAAGTTTAGGGCGATTCGTTACGCAGTTTGGAGGCTTATCCCGATTTGGGGGGAAATACGATTCGGAACACCACTTCAGGAAGGTTCGAATACTAAGCTTCTGTGTTGTCGCAGCCCTCCTCTTGTTCAATGGCACTGTATTCTACAATGCAATCACGTCCAGACAATATGGCGTTGAATCAGCTCTTCCGCAAAGTCGAGGCCACTACTGGATTCCCTTCCAAGATTACTACGCCGCCGCTAGAGCTTTCGTGAATAACGATCCGGGCTTTGTTTATCAAACTGGAATGAGATATCCGCCATTCTTTCTAGTCTTCGTCATCCCTCTTCTCATGCTTCCGAGCTATGGGCAGGCAATTTTTGCATTCGACTTTGAGCAGTTCTGTTTGCTCGCAATGATCGCGTTCTTAATTTGGAAAATTATAGATCCGAAAAATCTATCGCAGGGTCTACTCACCTTTGCGGTGCTCGGGGTCACCATCGCAGAACCCTGGCCTTGGCCTTCGCTTGATTACTACTTGCAATGGTTTCAGGGCGAAAGCAAAGTACTGCAACTCACTTTGATTCTTCTTGCAATCTATCTTGTCAAAAACCAAAAGCTTTCTTCTGGCATATTCGTACTTGCGCTTTCTTCCTTTGATCCACGTTTTACTTTGGAAGCGCTTCCTCTCTTTCTCTATTTTTATTTGAAAAACCAAAACGATCGCCTCAAGAGCTTTGCAGTAGGCGTTGCATTAGTATCGGTGATGCTACTAGTACCGTTCATGCTTTACGGAAATCTCTTGGTAACGTACTTGACATTCAAACAGTATGACATACTAGTTTTTTATCCGTATGAGTGGATCGCATTTTTCTCCGTACTTTCGCTTTCGGTCGCAGTTGCCCTAAGCAAAACTGTTCCTATCTTAAGAACAAAGGATCTCAATGTGGCTATTTCTTCATCGCTAAGAAGCAAGATCGAAGGAATAAACGGCACATAGACCCCTCGTCTCTGGAATGCGGGGGCCTTTATCTCTAAATGTCATCATTCTCTGGACTATGGTTCGAATATTTGCGCGTGGCTATGTACTCTGCTACTATTACTTCCCCTTGATTGTCGTTCTCCCGGTACTCATGGCACTTTGCATTACTTTTCTTCCTCAGATTTCATTCTAGCGTTCTGAATGATTGTTTGCGGTATTATTGCTCGCAGGTTTGCAGGATAAAAGAGATCTGTATTACAAGGAGCTAGCTGAATAAAGCCTTTTTACAACGCCGGAAGATTGCCCATTTGAGATGTCGACAGACAGCACAAGACGCGCTTTCGTAAAGATGGCTTTGATTGGAGCCGGAGTCAGCCTCGGCTCAGCCTCAGGCCTTGGACGAATCGCGACGCTTTCGGAGGCCGCGAGCCAAGGGTATTCGACGCCGCGCGCATCCAGTCACCCGACGGACCCCAGGCAGGCGCTCGAGCGTTTAATGGAGGGCAACGCTCGGTTTGCCTCGGGGCACCCAATCCATCCGGATCAATCGCCCACGAAAAGAAAAGAACTCGTTGAAGCCCAGCACCCCTGGGCGGCTATTCTCGGCTGCATAGATTCTCGAGCGCCGCCAGAGCTTCTCTTCGATGTTGGACTCGGCGAAGTGTTCGACGCGCGATCTGCCGGGCAGGTGCTCGACAGAGCTGTCGTGGGAAGCCTGCAATATGCCGCTCTGAAGCATGTGAAACTCATTGTCGTCATGGGCCACCAGAACTGCGGCGCTGTCGAATCTACGATCGCGTCGATCGAAGACCACACAGAGCCGCCGGGTGACATTGCCTATCTCGTAAGTCAGATCGAGCCTGCTGTTAAGTCAGTGCTGCACAAGCCAGGCAGTCTGCTCAAAAATGCCACAATTGCGAACGTTGATCTTGAAATGAAGGCTCTCGAGCAGACGCCGATAATTTCAGAAGCGCTATCCTCGGGCGAGCTCCGGATCGTAGGCAGCTATTACGATATGCAATCGGGCATCGTCGATTTTGAAATTTCTTGAACAGGATATCTAGAGTGCTCCTCGAAAGACATGTCGAGCCATTCGAACCCCTTATTGATCTCGCCGAGATTAGAATATACGCATGAGATCGCAGTCGCGGCACGAGATTCTTTCCTATCGAGTCTAGTGTATTGGCTTGTCCTGCCAAAAATTAAGACCCGGACGCGCCGCGCACGGAAAAGGTGTGGGGCTGCCATCGGATAGTTCAATGGATATTTCGTTTGCTAATCTGGAGAAAGTATTTACTCAGCAACAGCGCCTTTTGCTTCTTTTAGAGCTTCATCGGAGACTTCGATTGTTTTCTTTACGTCTTCGTCACTGTGTGCAAACGAAAGATACATTCTTCCGTACCTCGTGGGCATGGCCATCACGCCCCTGTTTATGAGTCCTTGAAAGAAGATGGCGGATCTCTTGATGTGAGGGTGCATAGAGATGGAAAAGACCTGTCTGGTAAATGAAATCTTTTCGAGATCCGTGAAAAAGACGGACCACAAAGGGCCCGGCCCTTGCACCAATCCGGGAACATGATTGTCAGACATACTGTCCCTGATACCTTTCATTATGGCGTTTCCCCTCTCATACAGCTTGGAGTAGTCAGAAGATTCGAGTTCAGTGATGGTAGCTAAAGCTGCGGCGACGCTCAAGGGATTTCCGTTATAGGTTCCCGCGATGTAAGTTCTGTCGGAAATGACCGGTTCCATGATGTCTTTTCTCGCGAGTACCGTGCCGATTGTGAATCCATTAGCCACGCATTTCGCGAGTGTCGTAATGTCAGGAGTTATACCAAACTCTTTTTGAGCCCCACCAAGCCCCATTCGAAAGCCCGTAATCACCTCATCGAATATGAGAGCAATACCGTTTTCCTTGGTCAACTTGCGCATAAGCTCGAGATAGCCCTTTTCGGGCGGGATGACTCCCCAGTTTGCCTGATACACTTCAGTAATGACCGCAGAAATGTCTTCGCCCTCCCTTCGGATTGTTTCCTCAAGGGCGGCGGGATCATTCCAAGGAAGTATAATTACATCGTCTACGACGCTTTGAGGTACTCCGTCGGCTGCGACAACTCTCTGGCCGCTGTTCTTCGCAAAAGATCCAATTACCGAATGGACGTTAGCAACCATGTTCCAATCAGCCCAGCCATGGTAGTGCCCTTCAAACTTTAGGATTTTCTTCTTCTTGTTGTAAGCCATGGCCAGCCTGCGTGCAATTGAGGTTGCTTCAGACCCCGTGCTGCAAAGAACCGTCAAGCCCTGGCTCATTACATGCTTTACAAATTTCCGGCAAAGCTTGAGCTCAACCTCGGAGTTTCCTCCGAACACGGTGCCCTTCTCGATCTGTTGCCTCACCGCGTTGTTTACCGCCGGGTTTGAGTGCCCTAGAATTATCGGGCCAAATCCTAAATGATAATCGATGTACTCATTCTTGTCAACGTCATAGAGCCGCGAGCCCTTTGCTCTCTCAAAGAAAGAGGGCGTGGAAATGGACAATCCTTCGTATATGCCCTGAGTAATTGCAGCTCGAGCGCCACTGTTGGTGCCGCCCGGAAGAAGATCGTTGGCTTCAAGCTGAAGCTCTCTAGATCTCGTAAAAACAGGTTCTCCAGTCATGGACGTAACGATCTTCTCAATCTACTTATTCTTTACACGAGATTCCAGATTTCGTATCGATCCTCTTTGGAAGTAGATTGAACTCTTTTGCGATACAGTCGTTCGATAATTAGCGTCCAAACTTCATTACCAGACCATCCAAGAATTCCTTGTTCATCTTGGCACTCTCAGTAGCCGACCTCGAAGGCACGTCCAGCTCTGCAATGATCCAGCGTCGATAATTGATATCGATTAATGCCTTAACTATCGCTTTGAAATCTATTTTGCCCTGCCCGAGCTCAAGAAACTTGCCCTTGCCGAGATCTTTAAAGTGGCAATGAAGTATCCTAGACGAGTATTTTCTCACGATATCTGCAGGTTCTTCACCAACCGCAGCTAGGTGAGCCGTGTCCAACAACAGTCCGACCAAATCTTTGTCCGCGTACTCGTAGAGTTTATCGATGTCACACGAATTTTGAACCAATGTCATCAAATGTGGATGATACACGCATTCAAGGTCGAGCTTCTTGAATTCCTCGGCCAAGTCGTTAACATATTCACCGATAATTCGATAATGCTCGTCCCGTACTGAGCTCGCAAAAATGAATGGACCTCCAAGCGTAATCAATTGCCCGCCAAGACCTGCAAAATTCTTTGCGAATTCTACTTTCGCTTTGTAGTCTTTTGAAATCGCTTCGGGGTTTATTTCATCGATCGCCAAGGATGCGTATTGAAGTGGGTCGCTCTGGGGACGATTCGGATCAAAGGTATTATTTTGGGTGAACGTTGCTGTCTTTGGAATGAGCGAGACCCAACACGAAACGAAAGAGAGCTTATCTTCGAGAACCATTGCTCTAAATTCCTGTCGGCGGTCAAAATAAGGAATGATATCGTTGTCCGAGCAGTCAAATCCCTCATAGTTCATTTCTGCAATTTCACCGAGAACCTGTTGCAGGCTCGTCTTCCAGATACGCCCGTCCCACGTGTATCTCGTGTCCTTGTCAATTGCAATGCCCCATTGGAGCACATGACAACCGATCTTCATTCTTGTTTTCTGAGATGACAACCAGTCAAACCAATAAAAATCTGTGCTCGGTTATCGATGCAAAATTTTTGCTCGATTAAATTTTCATTTTGAGAATTCAGTTTTCACAAATTAGTTTCTCAATACTCTTGAGATAATCCAGACTGTCACGAAGCATTGCTTTCAAGCCGGGTCCTATGGGCATGCATTCCACACCAAGGAATCCTCGGTAGCGTTGCCTTCGCAGCTGCTTCAAAATTGCCCTAAAGTCAATAGATGCGAAGCCAGGAGGGAGCCTGTTGTTATCTGCAATATGGACGTGGCGCAGCTTATCTCTAGCTTCTGATATTCCCAACAGGAGCGAGTCCTCTTCAATATTCCCGTGAAACGTATCGAACATCAGCGCGACGTTTTCTTCGTTCACTTTCTCAAGAAGTTTAAGGGACAAACCAACGGTCGTGTTCACGCCGTAGTAGCCCTCGAATCTGCACTGAGGTTCAAAAATTAGTCCAACGCCTCGATCCTTTGCATATTTTGCTGATGTCTTTAGTACCTGGGTTAGATTTCGGAAAGCTGTTTCGATGCCCTTCTGCGACAGGTCCTGGTCATCGAGTGAACCGAGAGCTACTTGAACAAAAGGCGACCCAAATACTACAGCCATATCTGCCGCTTCCTGAATATATTTGACTGCATCCTTTCTTCGTTTTTCATCGGAGCTCGTCGGATCCTTGTTCGGCAGAGTGCCAATAGTCTTTCCGTATCTGCCCCAAGCTCCCGCAATCATGGGCACAGCCATCTGATGAGAGTCACATATTTCGTGAATTCTCTGCATTTCGGCAGATCTTTCGGGAAGAGTGAATGGCTCGACTCCATTGTAACCCATGCTGTGCAATGTCGAGATTATATCTTCGAATTGTTTCGGATCCGTGGAGTTGTATCCTGCGGCGTCAAAGGTTATCA
>JASHSF010000037.1 GCA_030036955.1 Nitrososphaerales archaeon | reverse complement strand
AACAGTCGGTCTGGGCTAGTGGCGACCGATCCCTCGGAATTCTCCCGTCTTATATCGAAAGGTGATATTTTCCAAAGCGATTTAATTTTAGAATCTTGGCTTATTTAAGTGCAATACAAAAAGCGTTAAATAATTTTCAAAGCGTGCCTAAGCCATGAAATCGTCCCGCGCCGCGACTATACTTTCTCTGTTCGTACTTATTGTCTTGGTTGTAAGCAGTTTCTCCACCTCCTCCGGCAAAATCTACGATTCAATCCTTAATCCAGTAGCAAGCTCTAGCCCTGTCAGTCCTCTGACAGTTAATCCGGTTTCTCCCGTAATCGTCAAGAGTTTCTCTGCCTCAGGATTAGCCCCCAGTACTCTTCCGGTTATCTTAACGGTAGCAATCCCCCTGAACAATTTGGGATTGCTCCAATCGATGACAGCGGCGATTTCGAATCCCGAATCTCAGCAATATCGCCAATTCCTAACTCAAGGTCAAATTCAGCAATTGTTTCTGCCTTTGGCGCAATTTCAGTCGACCTTGCAATATTTGCAGTCTGCGGGATTTACGATCGACACCACCGCCGAGGACTCCATGATCGTCGCAAGCGGCACAGCTGGCCTTTTGCAATCTTCCCTCGGTCTCCAAACGAACCTTTATTCAAATGGGACTGTTGGATACTATTCAGCGTCGGGATCGCCGACACTTCCTGGGATCTATGCCTATTCCTCGAACGTGACAGCTTTGCTCGTAAAGCCTCGTCCCATTGTTCCTCTCCGGACAAGCGAGGCGGTAACAACCTCGGAGAATGTTCCCAACTTTACGTCCCCGGCAGAAGCCTTCCAGGCCCGCGATCTACAGTCCGCGTACAATGCCTCTTCTCTTGTATCGGCAGGGTACAATGGCAGGGGTAAGACTATTGGAATTTTTGAAGTGACGGGCGACCCATACATCGCTCAAGAGCTAGCCGTATTTGATAACGCTGAGGGTCTGCCAGCTCCCCCGAGTCTAAAGATCGTCCCAGTGGGACCAAATAATCCAAACGAAGGAGTCACCTATTTCGGAATCCCCGGAGAAGAAGATCTAGACGTTGAAGTTTCTCACTCAATGGCGCCTGGGGCGAATATTACCATCTATTCCGCCGATGAAGCGCTTCCAGAGTCTCCGGTTATCGCGTTTGTTGACCAGCAAGACTCTGTCAATACCTTCACCGAAAGCTACTCCTATGAAGAAGATGACTTTTCCTTCTTCGGGCCTTCCTTCTTTGCCTTCAACGGGTGGATCGCCGATCAATATTTTGCTCTCGGCTCAGCCGAAGGGATTTCATTCATGGTGAGCTCGGGCGACGGCGGCGGCTCTGGCTATGCAGCCCAGCCGTACGGAACGATAGACAACTATGCTGATTCTCCTTACGTCACCGCTGTAGGAGGGACCACAACATACCTTACGTTTAGTGGTTCGAGCGTTGTATCTTCTTACCAGACAGCTTGGTCAAACGGCATAACGACACCATACGCAAATTCCGGAGGTAGTACGGGCGGGGTAAGTACCGTTTACCCAAGGCCTTGGTACCAGGCGGGCATAAGAGTTCCAGCGAGTTATCCAAATGGAAGAATGGAGCCTGATATTTCGCTCAATGGAAATTGCGTGCCTGGGATCTTTGTAGTCTCCGACGCTCGGACTGCGAGTTCGGTTGGCGGATACGTGACTTTCGATGAGTGCGGCACGAGCGAGTCCTCTCCATTGTACGCCGGACTCTTGGCTGACATTGAAAGCCGCATCGGCGGTTCGCTCGGTCTCGTAAACCCAAGTCTCTACCAAATGGCAAGCTCACCGAGCAGTTATTCCAAAGATTTCACTCCAATCACTTACGGTTTCAATACTCCATGGGTCGACTCTTACGGATACAATTTGGTAACGGGCCTCGGGGCGCCGAACATTGGAAACATGGTTGGTTTCTATCTATCGCACGGACCAGCTACTCAAACTAGCATCACTCTGAATATCACTAACTCGAAAGGAAAATCGCAATTCGAATTTCCCGACGGGGAATCTATTGGAATCCGAGCCTCGGTTTCAAGCGGGACTGACTTGGCAACGAATTTGAAGACCTTGACAGCCGAGCTCGTGACGCTCCAAGGAACAGTCGCTAAAGTTGCTCTAACTAAGACCGCTGGCACTTGGACCGGGAAGATTATCACCCCTGCCGGGGCAAACGGGATTTCCTACGTTAACGTAAACGGCTCGGGATCTCAAGCTTTCGGCTTCGCAGAGATTTTCACTGGCTACTTTGCGACGTTCAATTCTCCAGCTGCCATTCCACCGGTATCTCTTGGCTGGTCAACCGCATTGGGATTCAAGATCTCAGTTTCTATTACCTCCCTAGAGGGAAAGCCGATAACAGCTGGTTCCTACTCGTACACCGTCTCGTCCTATTCCATCCTGAGTAACACCTATTCGCAATATCTGAGCCAGACATTGAAGTTACAAGCCGGGCTGTATGTGCATGATTTCACCGGCGATTATCCGATAGGCGCGACCGTCATCGTTCTCCAAGGCGGGGCATATGGTTTCGATTCATTCAACAACGGAGCAGACCTTAGCGAGTCGATCGTGTTGCCGCCCAACGGACTCTTTCCAAGTGTAGCCAGCCCAGGTCAGTATCTCGAGGTCACCGGAAACGTCGGTGCGCCCCAAAATACTCCGAACATAATATCGAGCGAAACCGGGCTCACGCTGGCGCAAACCATCTCGCTTGCCTCGAACGTGACTGCCTCATTGGTTTCTCCTTCTGGAAAAGTGGTCTCGACCGTTGACGTCGGCGGTGTGGCTGTGCCTATTACTTCCCCGTTTCCGGCAAACTATCTCGGTTATCTTCAAGTTCCGACGAACGCAGCACCGGGACTGTATACAATACTATTCAATTCGAGCTACCAGTCCATTGATCTCAACGGGCTTGTGATAAACGGAGCATACTTTGCCCAGGTCATGGTCGCTGATCAGCCTGCCATTATTCCCACGATCACCTTGACTCCAAACCCGGTCGGCGAAGGTCAAACAGTCACGATCAACGCGAACATCGCTTACGCGAACGGAACCGAGGTAAAGTTCGGAGACTTCTCGGCCTCCCTGTATCCAGCGTACAATTCCAATGATTACGCCGACTATTCCAGTCTATCGGCCGGAGAGGTTCAGCTCTGGTACAGTCCGAGCTTGAACCTGTGGGTCGGGAACGTGACGATGCCTTCGGACTCTAACCTCGGTTGGATAGGAGGCTACACGACTTTCGATCCCGGAGCTGGAGTGGTGTCGCAGCCGGTCAGCGGACAATGGTATGCGTATGTCTCGGGCTTTTCCGCAGACGGCGTTCCCACAACAACTGACGAAAGTGCCCAGGTTCCATTCACCGTAACCACTACACCCGTATCTCCCGCTGTATCGAGCGGTTCCGGGAACAGTCCCGCTTCAACTCCTAGCGTCCCGAATAGTCCTCAAGCAACCGTTCACTCCGCTTCTGCATCTATCACAATTGATTCATTCATGTGGATCGTCGTTTCAGCTGGAGCAGTGGTCGCTGGAGTCGGCATTTCAGTTGTTACATACAGAAGAAGAGTTAGTCATGGTATCGTAGCAACCAGTTCTTAGATTGCGCTCCGGTACTTTCTTCTCATGACAACTTTTCTCAATTACTTCGTATCATAAAGGGGGATCTAAATCTACTAGCGTGTTTGGGCCTCTCTATTTTGTAGATCGCAAGATGCGTTTATCTCTGCCCTGACCTTTGAAGATGCCATTGTACTGGCTTCCACTGGAATTCCTTCACTTGACAATCTTTTAGGCGGGTACCGTGATCCGATAGACCCCTATTGGGGTTTCATCTTTTTGTAGCGGCTCCCTTCACAAGATTATCTCTTGCAGCTTTCACGAGTCTTCTCAGAATGATCCGTTCTTCAGGAGAGAATCCGACAAGCATCTGATCTCCCACTCGGAGCCAGCAAGATTCAACCTGCTTTCTCAATCTTCTTCCACGGGGAGTTAACGAGACGGTCAGAGGAGTTTTCCGGCTACTACGCTTCACGAGACCGGCTTTTTCCATTCGATTCAAAACTTTGGTTACTGTAGGAGGTTCGACGTGGCAAAGCTCTGCAAGCTTGCCTTGGGTCAAATTATCCTCTCGCCATAGACACGCCAGGTACATCTCTTGACCAACGTGCAGTCCAAGTTTCCAGTACTCGCGAGCTACTCTGCTCTGAAGCGATCTGCCAAACTGCATGAATGAGAAGATAATAGTTTCCTCAAACGGAACCTTAGAGGATTGATTTTTCACAAAGCATAGCTCCCTAGACTGACGTAAAAAGTATCTGCGGTGTTAGAGTCCAATAGACTCTGTTACTTACAAGAATTGTTGGACGCTTGGCCCTAAAACGCAGGAAGCTTGGATCCACACCAAATTGTTCTCTTCGGAATCATGAAATCTCCGTCTATAATTGGGCATGCGTGGAACCGTTAGACGGCTAAATCCCTATATATTCACCTATGGATCCGTCTACCGTATCGAGGAGCCGTAGGTAACTTTGTTCTCTCAAGCCGAGATTGACTACATGAAGGGTCAGCGTCTTTGCAGGATTGCCACAGTCTCGCCGAAAGGCGAGCCAGAGGTCTCTCCTGTCGGTTTTCAGTTTGATGGCAAGTACATTTACATCGGAAGTCACAGTCAGGACATCTTTCCTAATACAAGGAGATACAGAAACATAACGGGTGGTAACAACCGGGTCTCCGTCATGATTGATGACTTGGCATCTATTGATCCATGGAGGCCTCGCGGAATCAGGATTCAAGGCAACGCAGCGGTTGTGGAAAACCAAGAGGGAATGTTTGGCGAGGGAAAATACTTTCGGATAACGCCAAGAGTTTCAGTCAGCTGGGGAATTGACCCCAGCCAAGGAGACCCCAGTTCTTTGGGTGGTTTCTTTTCTAAAAAGAGACACAATGGGTGAGAAAGAAGAAGGATGTCATATTTGATGTCTCGAACCTGCAGTTTTACGACTTCTTTTGGTTGTTCTGGCTATTTCCATTCCAAGGTGGGGGCATCGATAGAAAGATGAAACCATTGCCAGATTCTGCAAAGAAGCTCATCGAAGCGAGAACCTTCGCGAATATTGCCACATTGATGCCTGACGGATCGCCCCAAGTTACACAAACCTGGGTCGACCATGACGGTGATGTGGTTTTGATCAATACGTTTGAGGGGAGTCAAAAACACAGAAACGTGAATAGAGATCCAAGGGTTGCCCTGACTGTGATCGACCCCAAAAATGAGTATAACATCGCAGTAATTCGGGGTCGCGTCAAGGAAGTGACATTTGATGGAGCAGATGAGCAGATTGACAGGATGGCAAAAAATACCTGGGACAAGAGACGTACCCGATGCGGCAACCTGGAATGAAACGTGTTCTGATCAAAATCGAACCTACTCGTGTAACAGCTCCCTGGACGGAGGACGCTAGACGGCAGGCATGGCAGAACAGGCAGGAAAAGTGAGTCTAGTTGTCAGACAACCGCAGTTCTTCAAGCAAGGGAACTGAAAGGTTCACTTCTATAGGTTACAATAGGCTCGATGTCGCCCAATTCGCTCTCTATCACTACAACTTTCAGGAAATGGACGGAGGTATCTTGGTGATTCTTTAGATTATGAGCGTTACCAAGTGGTTCTTCAGACGGTTCATGGATTTGCAGGTTTATTTCTATCGACGCAGTGGCGGCAAAAGAATGAACCGAGTTCGAGGAATGCCAATTCTGCTTTTGACAACAATAGGGAGAAAGTCTGGTAAGCATCGCGTGACGCCGGTGATGTACATCCGAGATGGAGACAATTACGTGGTAACTGCCTCGAACAACGGAGCAAGGGAAAACCCCGGCTGGTTCTCCAATCTACAGGCAGATCCGAAAATCACGATTGAAGTCGATGGCTCGACAAAGAATGTGATCGCGTACAAAGCAAGTGCAGAGGAAAAGGGCCGCTTGTGGCCGCAATTCGTCGATAAGGCACCATTCTTTGGAGGCTACCAGAAGAAAACCACGCGTGATATTCCAATGGTGATCCTCGACCCGACTGACAACAGTAAGAGTGAATGTGGATAGTGCAATCGCGCATGTTTAGAAGATGGGGAGGTGAAATATTCGACGCGTCGGTCCTCCATTCTGTTCGAATCACGCCTTCGATCCACAAAATCATCGTGAAGAAGCCCGACTCTTTCAGCTTCCTCCCCGTTCAGTTCACATTTCTTAGCTTGATGACTAGTGAGGGTATAGACACCCGACCGATGTCGATTGCAACCTCGCCCAGCCGACCGAATCTCGAATATGCAGTCAGGTTGTCAGATTCATACTACAAGCAAGCATTTGGTTCGCTCAAGAGAGGAGGCCTTGTGCGAGTCCAGGGACCTTTCGGAGACTTTATCCTGAACGAGAAACGTCCGGCCGTGCTCATCGCCGGAGGAATCGGAATAACTCCGTTGAAGGGGATGGCTGAGTACGCTAGTGACAGGAGGTTGAATATTCCTGTTCGCCTACTGTACAGCAATCGCTCAGAGGACGAAATCGCCTACAGGGCAGAGCTTCAAGAACTCGAAGTGCGAAATCTGAATTTCAAGGTGTTCAACACTTTGACAGGCAAAGAAATACCGAATGGCTGGCGAGGATCAAAGGGCAGGATCGATCAAGACCTTGTCCGCCTAGCAGTCGATAGTCTCAAACGGCCCATCTATTATCTCTGCGGTAAACCGAGCATGGTCTCAGCTGTATTCAATATGCTTCTTCAGATGGGCATTCCGGAGGAAGATGTGAACTACGAGGTCTTCCGAGGTTATTGGAATTGATCCAATATTAGCAACTCAAAATATAGGGGAGGCCAAACCTGTTTCGTATCTCTTTCAACGTAATAGGGTCTTCTAGAGTTTCGTAAAAAATGAAAAGCTTCCAAACACGTTATCGACTAGGATACTTTTGTCAAAGAGAATATCGGCACTCAAATTCCAAATCGCTTAGTCTGTTCTCTGATTCCTTCCGCAGTCTTCGAACGTATTCTTTCCCGGTTTCCTTTCCCTTCCAGCTTCCAAAAGCACGCTCGATCGCAGTATCTTTGCTTTCCATGCTCTCTGCAGTCGAATTTTCATCGGCCGCTTTCAACTTCTCATTTATGAGTCTCGATAAACCTCTGGTTCGGCCATATTTCTCCAAGGCCTCCCTCGCGAGTTTTCTGTAAATCGAGTCTTCAAGCGTTACAGTAGTTTTTACCATAGGAAGATGGATAGATATCTAAATAATTAAATGCAATTGGGTCGCGCAGCCGGAAATTTGAGCCTTAACTCGTAAGGGGGAAAGGGTGTCGATACATCAGCATCACCAGCGCTCCGATCGTTAAATTTCCGAATGAAAATCCGGTATTGGTTCGTTCGTTAAAGATCGAGCGACACCTGTTTGGCTGCCAGTTCTACAATATCCCCGACTATAGTTACTCCCAGTATGGATAAGAATAGTGAATCTCTATTTTTTGCTTTTTTTAATCTTGACATTTAGCTCTACAACTGGGCGTACAGATTCTTGAACGCTGCCTCGTTTGCTTTGTCCCCTTCATGAAAGTCGATCGCCCGCCGAAGAGTGCCGGGCTGCGCGAACAGATGGGGTCATCGAGCGAAGCCCCTTGAAGAAGGTTAGCTTGATATGATCCACATCAAGCACTCGACAAGAGTCTGACCGTGGGTACAACTCTGCCGATGCGGTCTAAGGAATTGTCTTAAAGCCATACTGAACAAAGTGTTTATCATATGCAAAAGCGAAAGCAATTTCTTCCGCGTCCATCATTGCGAAGCTAGTACAGTCTGTGTAGCTAAAATCTTTGTCTTTGTATTTCTTGAATATGTTCCAAGCGTCGAAATCGATTTTCTCTGTAACGTTCAACTCTCGGATAGATTCGGATTTCTTTAGGGCGTCACCGAACGAAACAGCCGCAGAGTGCCCGATTTGCATACGAATTAGAGTAATAGCTTCATCGAAAACGTAATTTGTTGTGTAAAGCAACCTGTACGCTGAACGACCTGTTTTCAGCTCTTCCCTGAAGGATAAAGCTGATTCGTGATTTTTATCATCTGCGTCTTCGATAGCTAAAAACGCCGACGTATCAATGAAGAGGCGCATCAGAGTGTCCTATTTACTTACGGGTTTCTTCTTCTGGTAGAGGTACATGTCATGCCGCGAAGACAAATCCCCCAAGCCGCTCCCTTTCGTGGGAGGTCTAAAATTGAAAAATGAATCCTTTGAATTGGGTTTATTTTCTTCCTCAACCATCTTGATGGCTGCCCTACGAAGTCCTTCCTGGATCGAGAGCTGCTTCCGAGACAAGGTTTCGACGAGAGCTTTGTATTCCTCGGTGGTCAGCGTGGTTTGAACGACTTTTTTACTTTGAGTCATTTACATGACATTCGTATTTCCATGATTATAAGGATTACATGGAGGGATTAGGAAGATTCTTCTCATTGTCGCTTTTGCGACTGCGCTCGTATTCAAACAGGACTTTGAAGAATTGGGAACTGAGGATTTCTTTTTCGTATACCAAAATCCTGCACTAGCCAATATACACTCCCGCGACAATGCCAATTGACGAAACTCCAAACACAAGATGGCAAAATTGGACAAGCGATTGGCTACATCCGTCACCAGAGGATCTTGGCAGATAACCGAGATAGATTGCCAACAGGACAAACACTGAAGAAAGGGATAGCGTTGCACCCGATGCAAGAACTAAAGACCCGATTGTTATTCTCGTTAACTGTTTGTCTCAAAAAGCTAGGTTGAAACAAACACCGGATATGAAGAGACCTATTGCAAGGAATTCAAGGATAAATCCGTACAGAGAATACGGTGCTTGAACCTCTGCAAGTCCGTTTGGCTGAACGCCTCGAATGACAATGCTAGAGAGAACAAGACCAACAAGATAGATGACTGCTGAAGCGAAGAAAGGAACAGTCTTCAGCAACCAAGTTGCCTTGAAATGATTTCGCATCTGTCAATATTTGCACACGCTCTGTAATTTAAGTCTGGGTTATAGAACGCTCCCCAAGGACAATTGGATTTCAGAACAGGTTTATTTTACCTTTGACTATTTCTTGAATAGTGATGCTGTGCAATAATGGTGTCAAAAATAGTGATTCGTTCGCTTATCTTAACTATTGTTGCAACTCTAGTTTCTGGGATTTACTATCGTAACATCGGCTATGGAACTGGTGCGGGTTTTCCTTTTCCATATCTAATATTCTGGAAGTTCCCTTCGGCTTCTTTCCTTGGAGAACCTAGTTTCAATGTTTGGTATTTCCTACTGGACATCGGTTTTTGGTTCGTAGTCCCTGCTACAGTCGTTTTTGCGGTCTCAGCAATAGGGAAAGAACAACAAAAAGTGAAAACCATCAGCACTCTCCGCGCGTGTAGTAGAAATCCTGACTCGCGTTTGATAGATAAGAAACCGATGTGCCATTTGCCTGCGTCAATCCAAAGAAAGTCCCATTGTTATTGACGATATAAGGCGGATGGATGAGGTCTCTACACTTTTTGTAGGCATTTTTGCCTACTGATAGAAAAAGACAGGTACATAGATCTTGTTAGAACAATTCAGAATTCTTCCTCATCATCTTCAATCTTGTCTTCTTTAGAATCGGAATCTTCGTTAGTCTCGGTAAGTCCCTTGAATACTTCACTGGGCTGGGGAATCGGTAAATTACGTACTGAACGTTCAACCCGCAGCTGATATTGTAAAGGAGCTTTCAGGCGAAGCGGAAATGATCCTGAGCCTATCTAGGGATTGATTCATATTCCCTCGTGATGGAGCATGGAATTGTTTCTGGAAATTCAAGCAAGATTTGTACGTTGTGATGCGTTACCAAACGGAGAACCTCTCGGAAATTAGGGCAGATCGCACCAATTAGGGCTTGGGGAATCGCCGGAGATAATTCCGCTCGTTACCTAGGTACCGTGATCCGATAGACCCCTATCGGAGCGGTGACATTCTTCAAGCGGCATTTGGCCAGTTCGTCCATTTTGGCCGAAACTTTGTTCCACACCTGATCGTAGACTTGCTGCGACACGCAAATTCCTCCAGCGTCTGCCATAGGTTCGATTCGCGACGCGATGTTGACCGCGTCGCCGAAGATATCTCCTCCGATTGAGATGAGGTCCCCGACATGGATACCGATTCTGAGCTCAATTGGATCGCTCCGACGGGTCTCGTTCAGGGTGCGAATCTCTCGCTGGATTTCGATAGCACAGGTCGCCGCGTTCAAAGCGCTCGCGAATTCGAGGAGAAAAGCGTCGCCCATGGTTTTGATCTCGTGCCCCCGGTGCCGCGAGAGCGCAGTCCGAATCACAGCACG
The DNA here is from genome assembly GCA_030036955.1 of Nitrososphaerales archaeon. GTDB lineage: Archaea > Thermoproteota > Nitrososphaeria > Nitrososphaerales > CADDZS01 > JASHOD01. Next base: position 583 of record JASHSF010000037.1, on the reverse strand, counting down.
GTGATCTTCGAGAAGCTTTAACGCCCGGGCTTCGTTCTTCTGGGCTAGTGCTGTAAACCCAACCAGATCGGTGAACATAATCGCGGCTAGTCTTCGGTCCTGCGGCGACGGTTCGGACTGGACTTTCTCAATGTGTACGTTCTCCATCTCGCCCGAGCGACGCCGGACCCGGAGTTCTAGCTCCTCACCCGATCTGTGTCGGTTAATAGCCTTCTGATAATCGCTAATGTTTGCGGAGAGGTCTGTGCCGCGCCCTACGGGCTGCTCATCAACGCCGACGATTGCATCCCCTCGTTCCAAACCCGCTTTCAGAGCTACGCTGCCAGCGCGCGGCGGACTCATCATGCTTAGCCCGGTATCGCTTGGTGCACTTCCGGTCACAACCGTGGGGCGCATCGCTTCGATCAACGTTGCGGTTCCGTGCGTACCGCATAGGCAAATGCCTAGCCCACAGGTTGGGCAGACGCAACGGCATTCCAAGCCGTCTCGGCTCAACTCCCAAACCGCTACGTCGGAAGATAGGAATTGGAGATTCTCGAGGACCCTGGCGTAATCCTTCAGATGCTCCTCGGCGAGATCCGCG
>JASHSF010000036.1 GCA_030036955.1 Nitrososphaerales archaeon | reverse complement strand
CAGTCAAACGGGACAGACTTACAGGTTGGAACAATAACACATAGGCCTTCACCAGGGGCGCACTTGCACTTGTCAACGATTAGAACCGGGTTACAAAAAGTGCTAACAGAATAATCGGACTTTGCCTGAACCTTTGGAACGAACGCCGAACCCGATGCCAGACCACCTACTCCCACTGCAGCCGTAACCAGCGCCGCCTTTTTTATGAAATTTCTTCTGTTCGCAGATTCGATCGTCGATTCGGGGCAAACCGTTGGAGAAACATTGTTTTCTTGTCCTTGTGACATGTAAATTTGATTCAGTCCTGTGATTTGGTCGGAAGCAAAATGTGAGCATTAAATAAACATGCGTTTACCGTTGGTAATCAAAAGTGCAAAAAAACCCCTTTCGAGGCGAGACCGGGTATCTTACGACTCTTTCTGAGCAATCTGCTGGGGAATTAGTTCTGCAATATTTCGAGCCAAGTCAATGTGTTCCCTCACAAGTTCTGCCCGGACGCTATTTACTCCAGCTATTTTTCCAATGCTATCTTCGAGATCTTCTACCATCGGTAGGCTCGGCACAATCAGATTGTACACCATGTAGTCGCTTCCGACGCCTGCAAATACCAGATATTTTCCTAGCAGCTCGAGTACTTTTTCCTCCGCTTCATGCTTCCTCGAAGGATGGGTAAACACGACTATGACATCGGCGGGTACGCCAATCGTGATCGCCCGATAATTCAAGGTTGGAAGCGAAAGAACCGCTCGCGATCTCAAGATTCCAGACATCCTGCTCTTTAAAGTGCGAACGCTCACGTCCAGATCCTTTGCAAGCTCCGCGTAGCTCTTGTAGTTGTTCCTTGAAAGGCGGGCTATTAACGCCCACTCCGGGCCCGAAGGCGAAATATCGCAAGGCGGGTACATGACGCGAGAAAAAAATCCGCTGCCCTCTCCTGCACCTGCGGTTGCCCTAAAGGAATCCAGTTTGCTTTGAAGCGAACCCTTCTCGCAGACGAAAGCGATACCAACTAGTGCGCTATAGAAGTTGTGTATGAAGAGGATGCCTTCGATGTGCTTTATCTTTTCGATTACTTCGTTTTTATCCTCATTCGATGGGACTTCGACGGCGAACGCCCCTCCCTCGAGCCCCAAGAGATTTGGGTTGAAGTAAATCGAAGAGCCCAAAAGTATCCCGGAGGAGGAGAGCGCCTTTACTCTGTTCCGAATTGTACCCGGAGAAATTCTCAATTTTCTTGCCATGCTACGGTAGGACGGCGCGAGCCCCACTCTGGCAGGCAACATGGCATGGCCCTGGGATAGTTCACGCAGGATGACGATGTCGAGCTTATCCAAAGCAAAGGCCCCTCAAAAAATTTCGAGTCATCTGTTTCGATAAAAGGATACTCGTTTCTGAGTTTTCCCCGGAGCCGCATCCTTCTTTTTCTCTAGAGCAAATACCAAAAATTCGCTGCTTTCCTTTGATGCGGCAAATGGTTAACGATTATTTGAGCTAGCCTAAAGATCGACAGTTAGTCCATCTGACTTTTTTCTCATGCGTCGATGAGGCTGGGCGTGCGGGAGCGCCTATCCTTACCTCTTTCTGTAGCGCCTTCGAGTTATTGCTATGCCTGAGGCAAGACCTATCGCGAGAGCTGCAGCGATTCCAGCTAGAGTTATGTAATTTAGAGGTGAAGCTCGTGAGCTAGAGCTAGGACTGGAAGTTGGGGACGTACTAGGAGGAGTCAAGTCTGGAGTGCCCTTTTGAGAGCTCAAGCCACCAGTTATTGAACCGACGCTCGAACCCATCAAAGAGTAGCTAGAGTTAGAGTCAAGAGTGAGCGAATCAATGTGGCTGTTTACCAAATTTATCGAAGAATCAGTCGCCACAATGGAAACGCCGCTCACGTCGAGGAGAGTAAGGGTTGAGCCTTTCACGTATAGCGTTCCGGAAATCGTCGAAGAAGCAATTGTAACGCTTCCTCCAGATACCGTGTTGCTCTGGAGAAACATATTGTTCGAAAAAGTTACGCTCGAGGCAGCAGGCGGATCTAAAACGTCGTTATTTAGGGCAAGCCCAGAAGTCAAAGTTGCTCCGCTGAGATTAGCTGACGAAACGTAGTTGTACGGTTGAACGGTGAAGCTGTACTGCGCACTCTGCGCGGTTGTCGTTCCGACGGCGTCGGATGAGACGCCAGAGACCAAAACGTCCCACGGACCGTAGTAAACCATCGGTCCGCTGACAATTCCAGCTAGACCTCCGGTGGTGTACAACGACGGCATTGTGACGTTTCCAACCCAGAGGTTCAGCGAAGGATTGAACCATAGCGGAATGTTTCCTGCATAGGGACCAAAGTTCGAGGGGAAAGTGAGCTGCGAGTATTCATTAGCGTCGGATGCAGGATAAACGGTTGCAGAGTACAGCCCGTATTTTACCTCGCTTCCGTTCGAGTACGTTATGCTCGCTTGTATATTCAGAGTCTGACCTTCATAGATGCTGGACGGGCTAGTCATGATTTTTGGAGTTGAAGCCGGGCCGGTAACCCAAATCTGGCCGAAGAACGAGCCGTTGATCGTTGCGCCGTTTAGGTCAATCGATTTGTACGTTGAATCTAGCATTACTGTGTAGAGTCCTACTGGAGAATCGCTGGGCACTTGTAGGTATCCTATGTAGTTGACTGGCGAAAGAAATCCGGGGAAGGGCTCAGCGTTCAGCGGCGGATAGGCGGAATTGATTATCGCGGAAGAAACGAGATCACCCTGCGGATTGTAAAGAAGGGCTGTCAGGTTTGAGGACGTGTCAATTGTCTCGCTGAGCGGCATGTACGTCTCGGAAGAAATTATGTGCGGCGTGTTGAGAGGCGCCTGCAGCTCTCCTTCAATTTCGAGGTACTGCCCAGGCGCAATTCCACCCGGCTCTTCTACCTGGGGCGGTAATATGAACGAATTTTGCAGCGAGACACCGTTCATGATGGGATCGTAACCGTACGCTCCGTTGTTTGTTACTAACACTTCGGGTCCAAGCGGATAATCGCCCTTCAACACAGCAGACCAGGTCCCTCCATGCTCTTTCAGAGACGTATTCGCAAAGTTCGTGAAATTATTGCCGAGGATAGAGTAAGTTTGCGCGATGACGTCGTACTTTCCACTCGTGACAGTTTTCCCATACAGGTTGGTTATCGAAATTCCCATGTGCATGCCGAGGCTCGTCGCGTACGGTTCGAAATCGTATGGTGTGTTGAATGTTGCGACGTAACCCGTGAAAAGAAAAGCAAAACCTGCTACGGGACCAGAGCAAGCGCAGTTGCTGCCGTTCACGTTGATGTTAGACATGCCGGAAGCCGAGGAAGGAACCACGATAGTGCCCTTCCACTCGCCGAACGACGAATTGTATGAAAGTTTCGCTGTCGCAAGAGTTCCCTGGAGAGTCACAAGCTCGGCAGTAAAGTCACCACTGGAGACCGGCGATCCATCGTTCGTCACTTTTGCAAGAACTGTTGCGCTTTCCCCTGCGGTAAACTCGAGCTGCGACTTGCCATGCGAATTAAGAATGTTAACTGTCACTAAAGTGCCCTGCGAAGCTTTCAGATTCTTGAAGTATTGCGCCATGGCACCGATGTTTGGAGCGCCCCAGCCTGTGACGAGGTTAAAGCCGTAGCTTGCCTGGAAGGGAATGTTGTAGCCAAAGGTGACCGGATAGAACTCTTTCGTGTAAAGCGCGGAAGAACCCATCTGGTAAAGCGCGGGATTGATCAGTCCGAGCGAGCCATTGATCTCTTGATCTATCAAAGTCAAGAGGCCTGCAAGCAAGGGAGATGACTCGCTCGTCCCGCCGTCAAATATTGTAGTGTTGATCGGCAACTCGCCCAGCGTAGCGCCGTTGACGGCTTGGATGATTGGAAAGTTAGCGTTGAGCGATAGATCCGGTTCCAGCCTGCCGTTCGGGTAGCTCCCGGGCACCAAAAGTGATGACTGGTACCACGGCCGGGGCTCAAATATGCTCACTCCGCCCGTGCTTCCGCCGATATTGTTGTTGTTCGGAACGTAGCCTCCAGCGGACCACGCGGTGTGGTACG